>DASXLG010000218.1 GCA_036496425.1 Terriglobia bacterium
CCTCCGATTGCTGCAATGCTTCGGAACGCGATGACTCCCGCGAGGGCGATCACCATCAGCCCAGCCATACCGAACAAGACAACTTTTTTCATACTACTTGATGATCCGGAACTCTCGCGACCAGCGTGTCTTGGTAAAGAAGTTTGTAAACAGATCCATGACCTGCTGAACACGATCCTCCACGTCGGTTCGACGGTATTCGTCCGAATCCGTCTCATACGACCAGTAGATGATCAGCCCTTTTCCGACAATCAATTCACGCGGAACAAATCCCCAGTAGCGGCTGTCGGCGCTGTTATCGCGGTTGTCGCCCATGGCGAAGTAATGGTTCGGAGGAACCACGATCTCGCCATCTTTTTCGAAGTCCTCATACCAGTAAGGATCTTCATCGGCGCTGCGGTAGAGCCGTCCGGCCTGTGGCTTAGGCGGAAAGAAATCGCGGAAAGGATCGGCATAGGATCCCGGCGGGGCTTTGTGGATCTTGTAGGTCTCGTTAAGTGGTCGGTCGTTGATATAGACCTGTTTGTCGATGATCTTGATGTGGTCGCCCGGCAGGCCGATCGCCCGCTTCACATAATGTTTGGTCAGATCCTTCGGATACCGGAAAACGATAACGTCGCCCCGGTTAATGTTCTTCAAAGGGAGAATCCGATCGAGAATCGATCCCCGGGTGCCGAAGACGAATTTATTGACGAGCAAATGGTCGCCGACGAGAAGATTGTCTTCCATCGAAGGCGTTGGAATCTTGAACGCCTGCACGATGAACGTCGTACCGAAGAGCGCGAGAATAACGGTGATTACCAGCGACTCGAAATATTCGCGCGCCGTCGATTTTTTGAAGACCGCTTCAGCCATTTACATTGCTTCCTTTTGCCGTCCCCAGACACGCTCCAACGCCTGCCTCGCGGCGGCCTGTTCAGCCGCCTTCTTCGTCAACCCTACACCGCGGGCGGCCGGCTCGCCATCAATAATAACTTCAACGGTAAACAATTTCTCGTGATCCGGTCCAGCTTCATTGGCCAGAACGTATTCGGCGCGGCCCCGGCGTGCCGCCTGCAACTGTTCCTGAAGCTCGGTCTTGAAATCCTTTAACTGGCGGTCGGCATCGCCGCTTTCCTCGATCTGAGCCTCGAAAAACGGCAGAATCACCCGCCGCGCCTCCTCTATTCCACCGTCGAGATAAATCGCGCCGAGCACGGCTTCGAGCGCGTCGACCAGCAATGCCTGTTTCGTCCGGCCGCCGGTCTTTTCCTCGCCTTTGCCCAGCTGAAGATAGCCGCCAAGCCGGACGCGCTCCGCATATTTGACGAGATTCGCGGAACTGACGAAAAACCCTTTCAGCTTGGAGAGCTGGCCTTCCGTCAGGCCGGGGTGCGCGCGGTAGAGGAAATCGCTGACCAGGAAACCAAGGACCGCATCGCCGAGAAACTCGAGTTGCTCATTGTCGTTCAAGCCCGCGTTCCGCTCGTTCGCGTGAGAACTGTGCGTCAGCGCCTGAGCGAGTAACAGACCGTCTTTGAAGGTATAGCCGAGGTCGAATTGAAGCTCGGAAAGTTCGTTCATAAAAGCAAAGGGATCTATTGGACAATCCCAATAGCCCCTCTGCGTGATTTTACTACGGTAACCGTTTCTATTGTCCGATCTTGGCTCCGGCGCTCTTGACGTAATCGTCAAGCCCCTGCTCGGACTTGTTCTTTTGAACGTACATCTGGGTGAGAAGGTCGCGCGCGGCAGCTTCGGAAATCCCTTTCAGGAAGACCGATTTTCCCAGCGCGTCCATCGCCTGATCGTTCTTCAGGTCCTGCGCATAGGCAAGACCCAGCCGATAGTAGGTAATGGGGTCGTTCGGCTTCGACTTGAGCGCCGTCGTCAATTCCTGTTCGGATGAACCGAGTTTCTTCTCCTGCAGATAAACCAATCCGAGCGTGTAGTGAAGCTGCGACGTCAGGTCCACCTTTCCCTGCGGCGAAAATTTCGCACCGTCGGGTCCGGCGAGAAATGTCGGCAGCATGGCGAGCGCCTGATCCGCCAGCTCTTCGGCGCGCTTCATCTGTTTGGCCTTCTCCTCTTCGTTGGTTGGAGGCCGCTCGGCCATGACGTTCGAGAGCATCATCAGCGTGTTCATATCGTCGGGCTTGAAGCCGAGCGCCTTCTCGCCCCATTCCATCATTTTCGCACCATCGTTGAGCTGCTGATAACCCTGAACGATCGCCTGGTACAAGGCGAGTATCCGCTGTTCCGACTGGCTCATGAAGGCTTGGAACTGCGGCGAGCTCTTGTCGAGAAATATGGCGTTCTTGTCTTTCTTGCGAATCGTCTCTTTCTCTTTATCGGTAAGCTTGGCGTCGGCATCCGCCTTCGCAGCGATCTTTTCGCCGAGCTTGACGGTGGCGTCGATGGACTGTTGCGCGGCGTCAACCGCTTCTTTGATTTTTCCGATCTGGCTGTAAGAACCGACCCGGAACGTGTCCGCATAAGCGACGAAGTCGGATGCCGGATACTTGGTGATGAATGCCTCTGCCAGTTCCGCCTTTTTATCCGGACTCTGTTCGTTCTGCACGGCAATAAATGCATCCAGCTCGTCTTTCGTTTGCGCCATCGGTCCGACAGTCTGCTGCTGGACCTGCGGCTGCTGTTGTTGTTGCTGGTTGCGGCGGCCCTGACCGGAGGCAAGTGTCGTGAATGCAAGGGTAAGGGTGATGACGACAGCGCCAGTAGTGCGCCCCTTTCTCATGCTCATGGGAAAAAACCTCTCCTTATAATTTTGAGCTCCGGATTTTATACCAATTGCGGACAGCGCGCGGGAATTTCGCGGTACGATATGGGGTTTATGCAATGGTAATTTTTTATCAGGAGGAAACCCGATGAAGATCTGTATGGTGGGTTCGGGCGCATTCGCCAAGAAGCATCTGGACGGACTGGCCCGCATCAAGGGCGCGGAAGTCGCCAGCATTCATGGGCGGACCGCCGAAACGACAAAAGCGGTCGCCGATAAGTACGGTATCCCGTTTTCAACCACCGACTTCAATGCCGCCATCACCCGGCCGGGCGTCGAAGCGGTCATTTTGACGTCGCCGACGCAGGTCCACGCCGAACAGGCGGTGCAATCGATGCGCGCGGGCAAGCACGTCGAAGTTGAAATTCCGATCTCGGATTCCCTTGCGGATGCCGAAAAGATCCTCGCGGTCCAGAAAGAGACCGGACTGACGGCCATGGGCGGCCACACCAGGCGTTTCAATCCGAGTCATCAGTGGATTCACAAGAAGATCGAAGCGGGCGAACTGAAGCTCCTCCATCTGGTCGTGCAGACCTTCTTTTTCCGGCGGACCAACATGAACGCCGAAGGCAAGCCTCGAAGCTGGACGGATCATCTGTTGTGGCACCATGCCTGTCATACCGTCGATATCTTTCATCATCAAACCGGCGAGGTTGCATCGGAAGCCAGCGCCATGCAGGGGCCGATGCATCCCGAACTGAAGATTGCCATGGATATGAGCATCCAGATGAAAGTGCCTTCCGGCGCCCTTTGCACGCTCGCGCTCTCATTTAACAACAACGGTCCGCTCGGCACATGGTTCCGCTATATCTGCGACAACGGCACATATATCGCGCGGTATGACGAACTGGTCGACGGGTTCGAGAAACCTGTGGATGTTTCGAAAGTCGACGTCTCGCTCGACGGCATCGAGTTGCAGGACCGCGAATTCATTTCCGCCATCGAACAGAAACGGGAGCCCAATTCGAGCGTCGCCCAGGTGCTGCCCGCGATGCGCGTGCTGGATAGACTGGAGAGGTCTTTAAAATAAATTGAAAATTAGAAATCAGAAGTTGGAAATTAGAAATCGGATTTCCAATTTCCAACTTCTGATTTCGAATTTCCAATAAGTTCTTATTTACACGAATCGCCGTAAGGCTTCTGCATACCGTCGTGGGCGGCAGTCTGGGCGTGCTGCGAATCGTCTCCAAGCTGGATCGCCTGCTGGTAGTAGCCGACGGCCTTATCCCTCTCGCATTCCAGGTCCGAAATACGGCCACGGTAAATGTAGGCCCAGACCTTCATCCCCGGCTCTGCCGAGCCGCTCCGGATAGCGCGATCAAAGTACTGTTTTGCCTGGTCGGCGTCGCCCTTCCTGCTCGCAATCAGACCAAGCCCATATTCGGCAGCTCCGTTGTCTTTGTCGAAATCGGAAAGCACGCGCTCGAATGCAGACTGGGCTTTCGCCATATCCCCGGCATTGAAAGCAACCTGCGCCTGCGCCAGCAGATCATGCGCGGGATCGGGCGGCGGCTCAGGCGGACGTGCAGGAACTTCGGGACGCGCGACGGATTTCTGCGGAACCGGGATCTTCTGGAAGGTCTGGTCGAAGCGCGTTTCTTCGACGTTGAATTTGACATCTCTGGCCATCTCGCCGAACTCGTCGCGCAAAGAGACGTTGTCGTTTTCATACGCCTGAAGCGTCCCGTAAAAGTAGGGCGTCAGCAGCAGGCCCGACCGGTAGAACGTGTCGATCGATTCGCGGGCTCGGACGGCCGGAACTTTATCCATGCGAAGTTCGAGCGCGCGAATCAATGACTCGGTCACCATGATGCGGAATTCCGAGGTGTATGTCGGATCCACGCCTTGCATCTTCTTCGCGCGATCCAGAATCGTCGAGATGCTGCGCATCCGGTTGAAGTACGTGGTGACGAGGCTGTCGAGCTGGAAGTGCAGATAGGCGTGCCGGATATCATCGATCTTCGGATTCGACGAATCCCCGATGATGACGTAGTAACTGTCCTGATTGCTGCGGATGTTGACTGTATTGACTGGCGCCGCAAGTTCCAGATAGATGGACATGCCTCGCACTCCGTTCGAACCGAGAGGAATCCGCATGTACGCATCGCTCCGCAGAATGGCGTCGCGTAGGCTGGGACCAAGCTGCGCGATCTCGCGGTCATAGTCCGCTCTCAATTCGACCCAGTGCCTGGACAGATGCGCCTTGTCGTAGTACTCCCGCATGAGATCCGCAAAATCAAACACAGACCGGGCATCCGGAGGCAGCGATTCCTCCCGCAGCAATGGCTTGAACTCCGGCGGATCGCCAAGGTTCACGGCAAGCGAGATGTATTTTGCAAGCTGCGCTTCGTCGGTCTGGTCCGCCTTCTTGGCCGCATAAAACACTTTCAGGCGCGCAATCAGGTCGGGATCGACTCCTTCTGCATATTTCCGCACGGTTTCCCGCACGGGTGAATACTGGGACCCGAATTCAATATCGAATCCGGCCGCATTCAGAGCAGCCATCGCGGTAAACAGGCGCACGTCCCTTGAAATGTTGACGTTGGTGGATTGCGCGAAAGCGCCGGCGGTCAGGGCCACAACTATGGCCGGGGTCAGTAAAAGCCGCGGAAACATCCGGTAATAATAACATTCTCAGCCGGATCGTTGGACGCCGATCTACATTGGCGATGATCAGGTACACTCGTCGGATGCAGTTTGGCATTTCGACTCAGATCTATCGCGGACAACCGGTTACGGTCGATTTACTGGAATCCATCCGCAAGACGGGCTTCGACCGCTTCGAGCTGTTCTGCAACCGTCCGCACCTCGATTTTCACAATCGCGGGCTTCTGCGCGCAATCGGCCGATGGTTTCAGGAGAATGCTTTGCCTGCGCCCTCTCTGCATCTGCCGTTCGTTGAGAATACAGGTCACACGCAGCGGATCTGGATCTCCGTACTCGAACCGGAACGCCGCCAGCGCGAGGCGGCGCTCGATGAAATCAAACGATCCCTGGAACTGGCCAACTACGTTCAACTGGATTACGCCGTAATGCATCTGGGGAATCCCAAGGAGAAGTTCAGCCTGGTCGCGTTTGAGCACGCCTATGCTGCGATCGCGCAGATCCGCGCCTTTGCCGGAGTGGAAGTCGTGCTCGAAAACATTCCGAATGAAATCTCCACGATGGAGCGGCTCGAAGAATTCAAGCGGGTGTCACAAGCGCCCGACATCGGAATCTGCTACGACACCGGACACGGCCACATTCAGGGAATCACCGGCGGCCTGGACGGAATCCGCACGACCCACGTTCACGACAACAACGGCGAAAACGATGAACATCTCTGGCCATTCGAAGGAACCCTGAACTGGCCGGCGCTCATCGAGAAGCTTGTCCTCGCGAACTACAAAGGACCGTTCATGTTTGAAGCGCGCGGCGAGGAGCTCTCTAAAGGAAATGAGGTCCGCGAGCGCCTGGAAGAACTGTGGCATGAAGCTCACAATTCGATTGAGGAGTATCGGCAGAAATACGATCTGCGCCGCGGCTAAAACTTTGCCCAGCGCGGAACGCGGGGGAACGGCAGCACGTCGCGAATGTTTCCCATCCCGGTGATGTACATCAGTGCGCGCTCGAAGCCGAGGCCGAATCCGGCGTGCGGCACGGTGCCGTACTTGCGGATATCGAGATACCATTCGTAGCTCTCGAGGTTGTGGATGCCCGTTTCGCGCATGCGTTGCAGCAGCACATCGTAGCGTTCCTCGCGCTGGCTTCCGCCGATGATCTCGCCGACCTTCGGCACCAGGACGTCCATTGCGCGCACCGTGTTTCCATCCGTGTTCATCCGCATATAGAACGCCTTGATCTTGGCCGGATAGTCGTAAAGGATTACCGGCTTTTTGAAAACTTTTTCGGTCAGATACCGTTCATGCTCCGACTGAAGATCCACGCCCCAGCGGACCGGATACTGAAACGGCTCCTTGGAGTTCTCGAGGATCGTGATCGCTTCCGTATATGGCAGACGCTCGAATTTCGAGCCGGCGACAGCCTCCAGCGTCCCGCGGGCCTCCTTATCGATCCACTGGCCAAAGAAGTCCATTTCGTCCGTGCATTTCTCCAGCGCAAAGCGGAACAAGTACTTTAGAAAGTCCTCCGCCACATCCATATTGTCTTCGAGCTCGGCCCATGCCATCTCCGGCTCGATCATCCAGAATTCCGCAGCATGACGGCTGGTATTCGAGTTCTCCGCCCGGAATGTGGGACCAAAGGTATATATGTCGCCGAGAGCCGTCGCCACCAGCTCGCCTTCGAGCTGCCCCGAAACGGTGAGGTAGGATTCGCTCGCAAAGAAGTCTGCGTCCCAGTCGATTTTGCCTTCCCGCCTTGGAATATTCTCGAAATCGAGCGTGGAAACCCGGAACAGGTTCCCGGCGCCTTCGCAGTCCGAGGCCGAGATGATCGGAGTATGAATGTAGAAGAATCCGCGTTCCTGAAAATAACTGTGAACCGCGTACGCCAGCTTCGAACGAATCCGGTTCACAGCCCCAAAGGTGTTGGTGCGAGGCCGCAGATGCGCGATCTCCCGCAGAAACTCCATCGTGTGGCGCTTCTTCTGGAGCGGATAGGTCGCATCGGCCGGGCCGACCAGATCGACCTTCGAAACGCTGATCTCGTACTTCTGACCCTTGCCGCCCGACGGCACAAGGCTGCCTTCCATCCGGACCGAAGCGCCGGTCAGGATCTGTTCCAGCACAGGGAACGATTCCGGATGCTGAACCACACCTTGAATGTTCTTCATGCAGGACCCGTCATTCAGCTCAATGAACGCAATCTCTTTCGAGCTGCGAACCGTTCGAACCCAGCCCAGGATAATGACGTTCGATCCGACAGGAACCGCTTCATCTATAAGGATTCGAGAGACTTTCGTGCGCGCTTGATAGTCCATACGTAAATTCCTCTTCGATCCTACAATATGGATATATGCAAAAAATATCGATTATTGGCGTCCCGATGGACCTTGGCGCCGACCGCCGCGGTGTCGATATGGGGCCGTCCGCTTTGCGGTATGCGGATCTGAACAAAAAGCTTCAGGATCTCGGATACGAGGTCCGGGATCTCGGCGACATGGACGTCATCATCCCCGAGACGCACCATTTCGGTGATCCCCGCGCCAAGTACCTGAAAGAAATCAGCGATGCCTGTAATCATCTGGCGAACCTTGTCCTGGAAATCCGTCAGGAGGGACGCATGCCGCTTGTTCTGGGCGGCGATCACTCCATTGCGGTGGGAACGGTGTCCGGCGTGGCGGAAAGCTTCCGGCGGGAAGGCAAAAAGATCGGCCTCCTATGGTTCGATGCCCACGCCGATTTCAATACACCGGAGATCTCGCCGAGCGGCAATGTTCACGGCATGCCGATGGCCGCCATCATGGGCTACGGACCGATGCAACTGACGCAGATCTTCGGGTTCTCGCCCAAGATTCAACCTGAGCATGCCGTCCAGATCGGGATTCGCGAAGTCGATCCGGACGAACGCCAGCTTGTGAAGAAATCCGGCATTCACATCTTCACCATGAAAGACATCGACAAACGCGGCATCGGATCGGTGATGGAAGAGGCGCTGGCGATCGTCACGAAAGACACTGCCGGATTCGCGGTAACTCTGGACGCCGACTTTCTCGACCCCTATGAATCTCCCGGCGTGGCAACTCCCGTGCGCGGCGGCGCCGATTATCGTGAGGCGCACCTGGCCATGGAGATGATCGCGGATACAAACAAAATGGTTTCGTTCGAGATCACCGAGATCAACCCGATCCTCGACGTGCACAATAAGACGGCGCAATTCGGAATGGAGCTGATCCTTTCCGCGTTTGGAAAGCAGATTCTTTGATTTATGCCTGTTGAAACATCGACCCTGAAGAACGTCCTCGAAACTTTGACTCTGGAGGGGGCGGAGGGCGAGCTTTACGAAAAGCTCGGCAACGGCAAGCTGCGCTGCTTCGCCTGCGGGCATCGCTGCCTTATCGCCGAAGGGCTCGACGGCATTTGCCGGGTCCGCTTTAACCGCGGCGGCAAACTGCTCGTGCCCCACGGTTATGTCGGCGCGCTTCAGCTCGATCCCGTCGAGAAGAAGCCTTTCTTTCACGCACTGCCGGGCTCGCTGGCGATGAGCTTCGGAATGCTCGGGTGCGACTTCCACTGCGGTTACTGCCAGAATTGGGTCACGTCGCAGGCGCTGCGTGAACCGGGCGCCGTGGCTCCTCCCCACCAATTGACGGCCGAACAATTCATTTCATTGTCCATCGAACGTGGCGCGCGCATCGTCACGAGCACCTACAACGAGCCGCTGATCACCAGCGAGTGGGCTGTCGACATTTTCAAGGCGGCACGACGCGCGGGGTTGAAGACCTCTTACGTGTCCAACGGAAACGGCACCCCGGAAGTGCTCGCATATATCAAGCCGTGGGTGGACCTGTATAAGGTTGACCTCAAGAGCTTCCAGGACCGCAACTACCGGAAGCTCGGCGGCCTCCTGAACAATGTTCTCGATACGATTCAACGCCTGCACGCGATGGGCTTCTGGCTCGAGATCGTGACGCTTGTCATTCCCGGCTTCAACGACAGTAGTGAAGAACTGCGTGACATCGCCCACTTCCTGGCAAAGATTTCACCCGGCATACCGTGGCACGTCACGGCCTTTCATCAGGACTACAAGATGACCGATCCCGAGAACACGCCCGCCTCGACGCTGCTGCGCGCGGCAGAAATCGGAAAATCGGAAGGCTTGAATTTTGTGTATGCGGGAAACCTGCCGAGCCGCGTCGGAAGCTGGGAGAACACGTATTGCCCGGGCTGTAATGAGCTGCTGATCGACCGTTCCGGCTATCGCATCCGCACGATGCACATCAAGGAAGGCGCCTGCCCGAAGTGCTCGCGGACAATTCCCGGAGTCTGGAATTGACTTCTGCTACCTGGCTGCGGGTGCTTTGAAGATCGCCGGAATTGTCGATGACGAAGTCGGCGTACTTCACCTTTTCGCTCATCGGCATCTGGGCGCGGATGCGGGAGTCGATCTCGTCTTCTTTCAGGCCGGACCTCCGCAGCAGCCGCTCTTTCTGAATATCCGGACTGCAGGTGACGACCACAATCTTGGCGTAATTCCTGCAGGTTCCGACTTCGATCATCAAAGCCGCATCGACGATGGCGATCCCGCCCGGATCCTTCTCCTCCATCTCCTTGAGCCACTCCTGCTGGCGCCGGATGACCGCCGGGTGGACGAGACTGTTCAGCGTCTGTCGTGCTTCCGGGTTCTCTTTAAAAACGATATCTCCAAGAACCCGGCGGTCGATCGTGCCGTCGGCAGCAAGAATGCGCTGCCCGAACTCTTTCACGACCTCATCGTGAACCGCCTGGCCCGGCTCGAGAAGTTGATGGGTGATGCGATCCGAATCGATCAAGTGGCAGCCGAGCTCGACGAACATGACACCGGCCGTGCTTTTGCCGGTCGCAATCCCACCGGTCAGCCCGACCCGGAGCATCAGGCGCCTCGCCGCATTCTGGCCGCTTTAATCGTGTTCTTCATGAGCATTGCAATGGTCATGGGTCCGACGCCGCCAGGGACAGGCGTGATCATCGAAGCGACCTCCTTCACTGCGCGCTCGTCGACATCACCGGCCCAGATGTAGCCGCGCTTCTCGAAATCTTTCAACCGTCCTTCATCATTCCCGAACAGCCGTTTCACCTCTGCTGCGTCGGATACCTTATTGGTACCGACGTCGATCACAACGGCTCCCGGTTTGACCCAGTCGCGCGTGACCAGCGCAGTCCGGCCGATCGCCGCAACGACGATATCCGCCTGGCGCGTCACCTCCGCCAGGTTTCGGGTCTTTGAATGACAGATCGTCACCGTCGCATTCGCATGCATAAGCAGGAGAGCCTGCGGCTTCCCGACATCATCGCTCCGCCCGAGGACGACCGCGCTTGCGCCCTCGAGTTTCACATCCGAACGGCGCAAAAGCTCCATCACGCCGGACGGTGTGCAGGCAACCAGCGTCTCGTGGCCAAGGACGAGCGACCCGACATTCGCGGAATGAAAGCCGTCGACGTCTTTGCGCGGATCCACCGCTTCGAGGATCGCATGCTTCCGGACCTGCTTCGGCAGCGGCAGCTGAACCAGAATTCCGTCGATGGCATTGTCTTCGTTCAGCTTCCGAACCTCGGCCAGCAGCTGCTCGGTTGTGATGCTGCTCGGAATCATAAGCTTCCGGCTGTAGATTCCGAGTTGCTCGCATGTTTTCGCTTTCATGTTGACGTAAGCCGAAGACGCCGCATCTTCGCCGACCAGCACGACCGCCAACCCGGGTTGAATTCCCCGCCCCCTCAGTTCCCGAACCTCAGCCGCGACCTCACTCTTGATATCCTCGGCGATCTTCGTTCCATTGATAAATGAAGCCGTCATTGAATAGATGTCCCTCTCCAATCCGTTTCATTCTACACTGTGAAGAATGTCTTTAGCCCTCACGCTGCTCTTGATCGTTACTACTACTTCATTCGAATCCGCTATCAACAAGGCCTTTACGAGCGTCGAAAACAACGATTGGGCGGCCGCCGCTGGAGCTCTGGATCAGGCCTATGCCGCCGACCCCCTGACATTCGACGCCAACAATTTGCATTACCTCCGCGGACGGGCTGCTGAAGGCCAGAACGACTGGACTCGCGCGCGCGACGAATTCCAGAAAATCGGGAACGACAATCCGCTGCACGCTCTGGCCTCGTGGCACGCCGCCAGAGCGTCGATCAAATTGCATGACGATGCAGCGGCGCAGGCACTCCTCACGTCACTACCGCGCGGGTTTTCGTCAGGGCTCAAAGCGCAACTCGCCCGGGAAGCCGGCGGCGACCTGGCGCAGAAAATCTACCAGGATCTCAGCACGCGGGAGGCCCGATTCGAGCGGGCCAGGATCACCGGCGACACGGACACATTCTGGTCGCTGATCCACGAGAGCAAGGACGATGACGTCGCCATCGCGGGCGCGCGGCTGCTGGCGCCGTCTGCGAGTTCTTCGCACGATCAAATGGAACTCGCAGAAGTATTCGCCGATCATCGCGTCTTCGATGAGGCGTTGCCTCTGTATCAGAAGGCGTCGGCAGACGAGGCGGTGTCGGCGGATGCACGCTATCAGATCGCCCGGCTCCACTTTCAGCAGGAACGATACGCGCTCTCAATCGAGGACTATCAGGCGATTGCAAAAGACTTCGAGGGAACAGACTGGGAGAAGGATTCCGAATATCAAATCGCAAACTGCTATTGGCGTCTGGACGATTATCCGAATTCTGAAAAGGCTTATCTGTCATACATCCGGAAGTACGGCCACAAGGGAATGGAAGAAGCTGCGACGCGCAACCTCGTCGATGTCTATCGCGTGCAGGGCGAAAACCAGAAAGCGATCGCGACAATCGATCGTGCGCTGGCCACGCAGTTGTCGGTCGCGACCCGGCAGGTCTTCCAGTTCACAAAGGCCAAGATCCTGTACACGCAAAAGAAATACAGCGCCGCGCTTCTACTCTTCCAGCAACTCGGGCGAACGAAGCTTCGATCCGCAGCCGGCAGCGCGACGGCCGAAGAGGTCCAGTATTTTCAGGCACTGTGCCAGTGGAACCTCGGCAACAAGTCTGCCGCCGCGGTGATCTGGCGGAAACTGGCGTCCATGGACTCCTACTATGGACTGCGTTCGGCAGGGCACCTCACCAAGTCAAACGCCGGGGATTCGAACGTCTGCTCCGATCCGTCGAATCCGGCAGTGAAGTCGGCCGAACAGGACCTCACCAGCTTGCGCCATCCGCTCCGCACGGCGTTGAATCCCGAGGCGGACACCGTGTCCGAACTGGTCTTTCTGCATCTCTGGGATGAGGCCGCATTCTGGCTCAATGAATCCGATACGCGGCCGCCACGGCGCGCCGCTGCCGAAATTTCGTATCTGGGCGGCGAATACCATCGCGCCATATCGCTGGCGGACCGGCTTCCGCGAACGGACTCGATTCGTCCTCTCGTATATCCCGCCGGATATCGAAATACGATTTGCGCCGCCGCGGTGTCATCTAAAGTAGATCCCCTCTGGATTCACGCCATCATCTGGCAGGAAAGCAAATATGACCCGAACTCCAGGTCCGGCGCCGCCGCCCGCGGCCTGATGCAATTCATTCCGGACACCGCGAACGCGGTCGGGTCTTCAATCGGCATGACGAACCTCACACTGGACAAACTGTTCGACCCATCCGTCAGCATCCGCCTCGGCGCAGCCTACTGGGCGGCATTGATGCAGAAATTCAAATCGCCCGAGATGGCCCTTGCCGCTTATAACGGCGGTCCCGACAATGTGAAGCGCTGGCTCAACAAGTCGTCCGATCCCGAACTCTTCGTCTCCGACATCGGCTTCGTCGAAACGAAGAAATATGTCATGTCGGTCTTCGCCGCTCACGCGGCTTACGCGTCTCTGGCCAATCAATAACGTCGGAACGCAGACATCAACTCCGCTTGACCTGCTCAACAACCTGGATCGGTTTTTGCAGCCTGAACGTCATAGGCGTTCCGGCAGGAATTTTGATTGATTTCTCCCTGGTCATAACCTGCGCCGTTCCGCCAACTGCTGCGCCGGACGCGCCACCAATAAGTGCTCCTTTTCCGCCGCCCACAATAGCGCCGAGGATGCCTCCAGCGGCCGCACCGCCGCCGACAAACTTACCGGTCCGTTTGTTTTTTCCGATTCCCTTGCTGCCCTGCTCCCGAACAGGGTTGGTGTGCACGGTATGCCGCCGGCCTCCAACCGAAACAGACTGCAACAGGACGACAAGATCGGCAGAACCCTTGATCTTGCCCGCCTTCGAGGCGGACTCGACAACCAGCCGGGCATTTGCCCCGCGCGGAATGACGACGCGGCCGTGGGCATCTCGAACCTCGCTGTTCAGTTGTGCAGGTATCATCTGGCCCGGAACAACTTGACTCGAATCGATCGGTTCATTGTTACGCACCCCTATCGCCGTCCCGGCGGGTATGTCAAACGTCCTGGTCTGTATAACAGGCGGCCTGTCCACCGGTTGCGCCACTGCAGGTTGGAGCGCGGCTGATGGTGGAGCAACAACGGGAAGCGCAGGTGGCTGGCTTTGGGGTACTTGAACCGGCGGCGGCGTTGGAGCTGTAGCTGGTCCGGTAGCATCCCCGGATGCAGCTTGCGTGGTTTCCTTCTGGGCACAGGCTACGAAGAGGATCATCAAAACCAGGAGGGGGAAAAGCCGGAGTCGTTGCATGAGAAACCTCCGTTCAGTCCTTCTGATTTCAGTGTACCGCGTATGGGCATCTCGCCGGCGACTACACACTTGACCGACAAGCCTTCGATTCATCCACATAATGTCCTGATACAATGCAGCTCGTGCGAACACCGCATTGGATCATCGCCGGGATCCTCTTTTGGACCCTCCAGTCGTTCCCACAAACACCGACTCAGGCATTTGCCGTGGCGTCCGTGAAATCCAGTGCCCAGGTACTCGGAAAAGACCGGGTGCCATCTCGATTGGTTTTCCAGCCCGATGGTGTGCGCGGACGCAACATGACGTTGAAGGGGATGATTCTCGAGGCGTACCATCTGCTCCCGCATCAGGTCGTGGGAGCGCCGGATTGGCTCGACAGAGATGAATTTGAAGTCGATGCCCGCTCCGGTGACCCTGCATCGCCCGAAGAATTGCGGCTGATGCTTCAGGGATTGATCCGGGAACGATTTGGATTCTCGTTCCACCGCGATACTCGTCAAATGAACGTGTATGCGCTGATTGTAGACAAGGGCGGCCCCAAGATTCGTCCGCTTCCGGACTCTTCGGAAGAGCGCCCGGCTGTCTTTCCAGATTTTCGCGGCGATTTGCAGGACCTTGCCGACCTGATTGGCGCGCAATTCTCGATACCGTCGCCCGGTCCCTCAACGGATCCAACCAAACCACTCGTCGGAGGCGGCCCGCCGGCTCCGGTTGTGGACTTCACAGGGTTGCATGGAGTTTACGAAATCCATCTGGACCTGAAACCCGAAGCTACAGGAGACATGTTCACGAGCTGGCAGCGGTTTTTGCAGGACCGTTGCGGCCTGCGGTTAGAAAATCGCAAATCCCCGGTACCGGTCCTCGTCGTCGACAGCGCCGCACGAACTCCAACCCCCAACTGATCTCATTGCCGGTGTGGTGCTCTTGGCAGTGGCCATACCATTTGTGACGGTCGAAATATTGGTGGACAATGAAACTGTGTCCATCAAAACTCACCATCTTCGCTATCGATATTATGAAACATTCTGGAAACGCCATTCCCTGGGGCTCGTCGTCCTTACGGTCCTTGCCCTGTTATTGGCGCTTTATAACAGCTCGGATCCTAAATCACATGCAGGATCCTTTTTCGGGAATGCGATAGCCGACTGGTCGGGAGTTCTCGTCACCGTCCTTGCCACGAAGTGGTTTTTCGAAAAGGGATCAGCCGAAAGCCGGCAGCCGCGTCCCAAGCACCGGAATGCAATCCTCGAAAAGCTGCACGAACATTCCCTGACGATTTTTCTGGCACTGACGGGGCTTGGCTGGGTGCTGCTTTTTGTCCGCTTCGATCCGGATAGCAAATGGGGAACCGTCGTCAGCAACCTGGTTTCGGAATGGTCACAGCAAGCGGGGTTGGTAATTCTAACGAAGCATCTGTTTGAGTGGCGATCGAAGGAAAGTGATCACTAGCCTGCCCGGGTATAGCGAGATGTGTACTGCAGGCAGCAGGACCGCGGACCGCTGCTTGCATCTACCCTGGTATGAAGCTCCACCATTCTCTGCTGGCTTGCTGGACTGTCTTTGCTCTGAGCGCGACCATGGCGGACGCCGCGGAAACGCATTCTGTGACCGGAGTGGTGATTACCTCCGATGGAACGCCAATCTCCGCATTTGCCGTTGCTGTAAGAGAGTCGACCCGTGCACCGGGACTGATGTTGCGGAAGCACTTCACACATGGTGAATTCCGGATTGACGGACTGAAGTCCGGCCACTACGAACTTTATATTTCGTCTCCGCTTTATGTGCCTCTGCGGATGGACCTTACGCTCACATCCGGAGTTCAGGATTCGGACGGTCGCATTGCCATACTTCATGCCTACCGGAATGAGGGTCCGTCGATTCCGGTATACACGGTGTCCGCAAAGCGCCTACAACAGAGAATCCCCGCTGCAGCCAGAAATGCCTATTTGAAAGCGGCCCAATACCATCACGATGGTCAACTTGTACAGGCGTTGATCGAATACGGCGCCGCCATCCGGATGTATCCGGAATATGTGGAGGCGCTGACGGACCTGGGAGCCATCCTGGTTCTCTGCAACAGTCCCGATGCGGCGATGCCTTTCCTGAACCGTGCGCATCATATCGACGATGGCGATCCGATCATCAACATCAATATCGCCATTGCCAAGGTCGAGCAAGCCGACTACGAAGCCGCGATGAAACTTTTACGCAAGGTGATTGAGGACAACCCGCGCCTGGGCTTTGCTCAATATTACGTGGCGAGAATTCAATTCATCCAGGGGCGCTATGGTGAAGCGGCGCGGAGTGCAGCGGAAGCAGTGGCTGCAGATCCCGATCTGCTCGAGGGCTGGATTCTTCTGATGCAAGCGAACGAGGAATTGAAAAATCGCGCCGCCGTTCGCGCCGCCCTGACGCATCTGCGCGACGCCGTGAACGACAAGGGCATCTCAGGCTTTTTCGATGATCAGATCAAGCTATGGGCTGAGGCGCATACCTGAAGCGGCGGCCCGCAGGGCGCAACGCTAAACACCCCGTCTGCGCCGAATGTCCTCTTCGAATGTCCGATGTCATGCCGCCCGTTTTTCGATTGCGACGCGCACCGCGCCCTTTTCGGGAACCACATCCCGCCCGTGAAAACGGGACCAGGCGCGCGCGAATTCGGCTCCGAACAGCAAAATCAGGGATGACGTGTACAGCCACAAGAGGATGATCGCAAGGGAGCCGGCTGCCCCGAAGCTGGTCGCAACGGAACTGTGAGCCAGATACACACTCATACCGTACTTGCTTAAGGTGAGGAGGGTGGCTGTCAATACCGCGCTGGCGCCAACATCCTGCCAGGCAATCCTGGCATCGGGCAGCACTCGAAAGATCGCACCGACGAGAACCGTAAGCGCGATCCAGGCGAGCAGCATTTGCCAGAATTCTGAGAAAGGAAACGAAGTTGCCAGCCCGATCGTCGACAGGACGGTGCGGAGAGCCATCAAAGCGATAAGGATAATTCCTATGCCGACGACCATCAGGAACGAGATCAGCCGTTTGACGGCAAAAGCCCGCCAGGAATTCCCCGGCTCCACCTCCCAGGCCTGATTCAAGGCAAATTGAAACTCGGCAAAAGCGGATGTGCTGGAAACAATGATCACTGCAATCCCGATCAGATCCGCAAGCAGGCCGTGGCCGCCGGGCTGCGACGCGTTCTGCAGCATCGTTTCGATCTGCTGCGCAACGGCGCTCCCGGCGACCGACTGGATCCGGTTGTGGATTTCACCGACTGCGGCCTGATTGCCGACGATCCATCCCGCGATATGGACGACAATGAGCAGAATCCACGGCAATGAGAAGACCGTGTAGTAAGAGATGGCCGCAGAAAACGTCCAGCATCGATCCTCGGAGAAGGAGTCCATCGCCGAAGCCAGCATTGTCGCGAATCGCTTCACATAAAATTGCAGTGCAGGCCGTATTCCACTCGCCGATGTCAGCCGGATCGTTCGTTTTCGCCTCCTGCTTCAGCCAGTTGCGGACATTCGCCAGATGCTCCCGTTCCTCGTTGAGAGCCTGCTCGAACGGTTGAATCAGGTGGTCGCGCTTTTGTTTCGATCAACATTTCCCAGCTGTCATTGCCCACAAGCTCGGCAGTCAGCAGGGCTTCGAGGGATTGTGCGATCGTGGTCCTGGGTCCGTTATGACCTTGGGGACGCCGCCGGTGATTACAACGGTTAACGGCCACGACGTTTAAGGGTAGGTAGATTGTGGATGATTTTGCCGCATTTCTGTTCAGCGATCCGGAGGTCATACAGAATCTGCAGGTTCAACCAAAATTCCGGGCTGGTTACATTACACCGGCTCGGTTCGGGATCAGCGTTCCGACCGTAGTAATCATGCTTTTCCTGTTACCTGCCGCTGTTTCCATTGTGGCCACAATCGTGCCGCGGCGGCTTTCTGAGACTGCGGGAACGTGGCTGACCGGCGAGACGCAACCGGAGTTTTTCGAACGCGTCAACAAGGCAGCCCGGATCGCAAATAGAAGACCGCCGCAGCGGGTCCTGTTGACGCTGGATCGGTACTGTCTGGCTCGTCGTTCATCGCTCAGCATCGGACTGCCGCTGCTTCAGCCCTCACGATCTCGCAGTGCGACGCCGTGTTGATCCGTCAGTTGAAATTCGTCCTGGAGTCAATACGTTCCTGACGATTAATGGCGCCGGAGCCAGATCTTGGGTGAGAGTCCCGTCAACACTCCGCTTTTCACGAGGCCGGATTGGATCGCAGACCGCAGGAGCAGGATCAGAAAATACTCGGTCAGACGGTCAACCGCACTCTGACGCCCTGGATGGTCGGCAAACGCTTCACCGAACAACAGGTCGATGGCCGGCGCCAGTTCGCTCACGGATTCCAACGATACGACCAGTACGTCCGGCAGAGCCTGGACCAGCGGGTTCAACATTCCGGCCCCGAATTCGATCGAAGCGCAAACGATTTCCGCTCCGCTCGTTTCGTCGGCCCAGAAACGGTGACGCCTGGGCCTGGGGAAAAGCAGGACACTCGGTTCGCGTATAAGCATGGGGCGGCGGTTCGCCTGGATCAACTGGAGTGTGCCGCTGCGGAGGACATGCAGATGTCCGGTGTTCCGACTTTCATGCGTTCCTGACCCGCCGCATAACTTCCCCGAATAGAAAACACGCGCCGATAGCGTGAAGCGGCTGAAGAATGGCGAAAGGCGGTCCATTTCGATACTCCGCGTTATTTTACCGATACTCCCGGTGATTTTGCGCCGTCCGGTTTGTTTCATGATGCTGTCGTGACATTCGATTTCATTTCACAGAAGGAGCCCATCATGAAGATTTCCTTCCACAATTCCATTTCGACCGGCAGGCAGTTGGAATTTTTCAGGAGCTTGAATGCAGGCCGGAGATCTTCAGGAACGGCGCTGTCTTCGTCGCACGGGGAACAAGGCCGGGCACGCAGCAAGCTCGTGGCCTATGGCCGTATATAAATATACATCGTGCGAGCGGGGGTATAGCCGAATGTATCGTTGAAGAAAGTGCCGTTCCCGGGGATATCGAATTCTTTCGCTCAGTAAACTTCCGCGAGCTGACGAGCTATCAAACTCGCGACCGATTCGATGAACCGATCGAGTTTCAACCTAAAGGAATTCCGGGCTCTTGAAAAGAGGGAAAATGGAGCACTGAATATCCGAAGAGCCTCATTAGAGCCTCATTGCTGTGCGAGCGAATAACTCGTGCTGCGTCCGCCCGCTTCGTCCCTGACGAGGACGCCCTTCTCGATCAGGTCCTGAATATCGCGGCCCGCCGTATCCTGCGAGCATTGCGTGATCTTCGCCCACTTTGATGACGTGAGCTTGCCTTCAAACCCGTCGAGCAGCATGTTCAGCATGCGATGCTGCCGGTCGTTCAGCTTCACGCCCGTTTGCCTTTCCCAGAACCGCGCCTTGCGCAGCACGGATGCGAGCGTGGTCTCGGTCCTGTCCAGCGCGCGGCCCAGGCAGCCGATGAACCATTGCAGCCAGGCCGTAACGTCGAGCGATCCTTTCTGCGTGTGTTCGAGAATGCGGTAGTAGTCGTTGCGTTCGTGGCGGATTTGCGACGACATGCTGTAGAAGCGATGGCCCGTGTCTTCCGCGCGGGCGAGAACCAAGTCCGCGATCGCGCGCGCGATCCGGCCATTGCCGTCATCGAACGGATGGATGATGACGAACCACAAATGAGCAATCGCGGATTTCAGGACCGGGTCCATGCCCTCGTCGCGGTTTGTCCAATCGATGAAGTCGGTCATTTCGGCGTCGAGTTTCGAGGCGGGCGGCGCTTCGTAATGCACCGTCTCGCGGCCCATCGGACCGGAGACAACCTGCATCGGTCCTTTCGCATCATCCCGCCACGCACCGACGATGATCTTCTGGATGCCGCTGTGCCCCGTCGGAAACAGCGCCGCGTGCCAGCCGAACAGGCGCTCCTTCGAAAGTGGAGCGCGATAGTTCTGCGCGGCATCAATCATCATCTGCACGACCCCCTCGACATTCCTGTCCGCCGGAACGGCCCCGGCGATGTCCATGCCGAGACGACGCGCGACGGATGAACGGACCTGTTGCGGACTGAGATTTTCTCCTTCGATCTCGCTCGTCTTCACGATATCGAGGGTGAGCGTTTCCAGCTCGGCTTCCTGCTTCAGCTCAAATCCCAGCCCTCTCATGTATCCCAGTACTTTTCCCTGCCGGAAGCGAACATCCGCCAGCGGCGCGGCGATAGCGTTCCGGTCCCAGGTAAATCGAGGCCACTCAGAGCGTTCGTGAATATAGCGGCTCATTCTACGCGTGTCATGCGGAGATTATAGCCAATATTCTCCGCATGGACAAGATTATCGACGCATTTTATGCGGAGATTGGGATGACTATTCTCCGCATGGACGGATATACCAAGTACATCCAATGGCTTAAGATGGTTTCTCACGAGCAAGGCCCTGCGGATTATTCGGCTGCGGAGTGGGAAGCGTTCACTGAAGAATGGGCGCATTACTGCCTCAAGAAAATTTACGTTCAGGTTCAACGTTTCGGTGGCGCCAAGGATCGTGGTATCGACATCGCCGGGTTTACAGACGATCAAAAACTCCTGGGAGTCTGGGATAACTATCAGTGCAAGCGGTATCTCGATCATGCCATTTACCGGTCTATCCAAGACGTGGAGGCGCGAAGGCTTCACATCGAAAAGCCCATTGAAGATCAAAAAGACGCAACCGTCCCTGATGGCGGTTTGTCGACATCCGTAGCGGAACAGTTTGCGCAAGAAGTCGAAGCCATTCTCAAGGCGTGGCATTATCCAGGAGCGGAGAGAGTGTTTTTTGATCTCAAAAGCCGGGACCTCATTATCGCCGGCAAAGCGCGGACAGCGCGGGGTAAGGGTCTGCGTGCTATTACACATGCCGCATTCACTATCGGCCTCCTGCAATTCTGCAAGGCGAAAGAAACGCCTCATCCGAGTTTCGTCATTCTGGATACGCCCTTGCGGGCTTACCGGGAACCGGAGGGCGTTGAGGATGACCTGACGGGAACTGATCTCAACGAAAAGTTCTACGACTATCTCGCTTCAATGACCGATGACCGTAATGATGCAGTAATCCGCGCTTTGCACGAGATTCAGAGATGTGGTTAAAGCCTCCTGGACGCCCCGACTTTCTGCGACAGACGCGTAGGCGGCGGCCGGGACGGATGCTCTAGTAAGTTTCACCGAAGCAATATTCAGAAACTTTCGATCAACCTGACGGTACATGTCGAAACCGAAGGCGGACGACAGAGATTTACGAACGGCGAAGCCGTTGCCAGAAACGTCGCAACGCTACGCTGAACCATGTCCGCCGCTGTTTGTGAGCTGCCTCGCGCCCAGGTCCGGTGTATCGTTCCAGCAGCAATTGTGAAGTTTGCTCATTCCCCAGCTGCCGGCAAATCGAGGCCAGTCCCGTGAACGTTGACGCCGGCAGGGCCTCATTGAGAATTCGCTGCAGATTGGCCCGGATGGGATTCCCGGCAAAGCTGTACTTATGGCTGATGCCGGGATCGATGGAAAGCGCTTCGCTCACCATGCGCCAACCACGGATCCTGTCGCCGCACACGAAACGCTCCAGGGCAAACCTCAGCAACTCCTCAACCGTGTTTCTGTCTCTGCGGACATCACTGTGAATAACCGGCACACCGCGCACAAAAGCGTGCAGCAAATACACGCATCACCAAAGCGCCGCTCTGAACCTTCAGCGGGTTACATCGGAACCCGACTTGCTCGGGCACGTGTGTTGCCATCAGAAAAAGTGGAAGGATGTAGCGAATGAGAGGACTTGTTGCCGCCGTCGCGCTCGCTGTCTTATGTGCAGCGCCTGCGTCCAGTCAGCGACTGATGTTCGGAGTGAAGCTTGCGGGCCAGATCACAAACGTGCCGACTTTCAGCGAAGGGAGGTTCCTGGCCGGTCCGACGGCGGAGATCAAGTTGCCGCGCGGCTTGTCGATCGAGATGGATGCGCTGTACAAAAGGGGCGGATACTCGACCACATGCTGCGTTAACCGCCAGCCAGGCACCCAAATCGTCGAGAAGATCGATGAGAAGACCCGCTTCTGGGAGCTGCCGCTGATGCTGAAGTGGCAATTACCTTTGCGCCGGATCCCTGTATTTGGAAGCGCCGGCTTCTCAGCGCGCAACGTCTCGGGTACGGACCACGACTATGGGACGAGTACCTTTCTCGGTCTGCCTTCCGCATCAATGTCGATTGACTCCCGTGGTCCCGCCACGGATATTCTGAACCCCTGGACCTATGGTCCTGTAGTCGGCGCCGGCGTGGATCTTCGCGCGTGGAAGTTGCATTTTCAACCCGAACTGCCGTACACGCGTTGGAATGATTCCCCATTCTATTACTTCACAAAGCCCGATTCTCTTGCAGCGCTGCTGGGGATTGTGATCGCTAAATGAAGCTGGTGTCGCGGCATCTATGGATGCGCGAGGTGCTCTTTATACCATTCCTTCTTGCGGCGATCTTCTGCGTCATTTTCGGCTGATTTCTGACAGGCGGGTCCTCGCTTGCGACGTGGCCGGACAACACTCACTTCCCTATCGGAAATTCAGAGGGCAGGGTCTCACCGGGATTTTCACACTCCCAAGCGGCACATTGCCGGGGATTTTTGGCCCGGGGAGGCTGAAGAAAACCAACTCAGGCTGCCTCGTCGCGAACCATGTCGACGACGTTTTATGCCCTCCTGCTGACCGCGAAAGCTCGGGCCGCCTGAGAAGCCGTACCGGGAAAAGGAGTTAAAACTCACGATCTTGCGAGAGGAGGATAAGGTGTTAGGGCCGACGTCTGCAGTTTTGATCGCCGTCCACTCGTATCGACTGGCTCCAGATTTGCTCAGGTCATCTTTAGGTCGAATACATGGAGCGGCCCTGAAATGACCCACAGCACCGAGACAGACGCGGGGCGTCAGGATAACCTTCCCTTGGATGCTCGCGACAGGATTCGCACCGTGAATGGAAATGCCAAAGTCAACATCCTGCTCGTGGATGACACTCGTGCTAACCTCCTCGCACTCAAAGCGATTCTGGATCGGCCTGACTACAATCTGATTACCGCAACTTCAGGGCAGGAAGCTTTGGGACACCTGCTGCGAGAAGAGTTCGCTGTGGTTCTTCTAGATGTGATGATGCCGGATATGAATGGTTTCACAGTTGCCACCGCGATGAAAAGCCGCGAACGTACCCGATACGTTCCCATCATTTTCGTCACCGCAATCGCAAAGGAATCGAAAGACGTTTACCGAGGTTACGCCTCAGGTGGCGTCGATTACATTCAAAAGCCTTTTCAGCCTGAGATCGTGAGGGCGAAGGTTTCTGTCTTTGTCGAACTCTTTCGCTACAGAAAGGAGATCGAGCGGCAAGCGGAAATCATTCGTAACAGTGAACGCGCTCAATTCCTGGAGCGAGAGCAAGACGCAAGGCTTCGCGCAGAAGCGGCAGAGCAGCACTATTACGATCTAATCAACTGGGTGGATCACGCGGTGCTTTGGGAATACGACGCCTCGGCGGGAAAGTTCGCCTTTGTCAGCAAGAGAAGCGCGGAGATCTTTGGCTATTCTCCCGAAGATTGGGTTAAAGACGCGCGATTTTTCATCGAACGCATACCAGTCGAGGACCGTGAAGTATTCGAGAAGATGGTTGACGCCGCAGTGCGGTTAGGCCAAGACGGAAGGTGCGAGCATCGCCTTTACCGAGCCGATGGATCTATTCTCTGGGTCCATAGCGGAGTGAATCCAAGGAAGGACTCCCAGGGGAGAGTGACACTTCTTTGGGGCCTGACTCTTGACATTACGGGCTTTAAGACATCGGAAGCCAATCAGCGGTTTCTTGCGCAAGCGAGTGCTGTCTTGAGTTCCTCGCTCGATTTTTCATCAGTTATTGAGAAGATAACCCATTTGATCGTGCCGAATCTTGCCGATTGGTGCGTCGTGGACCTCGCTGTCCCTGGTGGAACACCGAAGAGGATTGCTGTTGCCCATCGCTCGCCAGAAAAGGAGAAGTGGATGAAGGATCTTGAGACGAAGTATCCACTAAAAATAGGGCAAGAGTCTCCCATCTTCAGTGCGATTGAGAGTGGCCAGCCCGTCCTGTGGCGGTCGGTGCCTGACTCTGTTGTTGCCTCAGTGGTCCAGGATGAAGCGCAACTACAAGTTATCAGAGAACTCCAGATGGCCTCTCTGATGGTGATTCCATTGAAGGTGAGAGAAGGAGTTTTGGGGACAATTTCATTTGTTTCGAGCAGCCCACACCGGCATTTCACAGATGAAGATGTAAAACTCGCGGAGGAATTGGCTTGGCACGTGGCCTTTGCCATGGATAATGCTCAGCTCTACCAAGAAGCGAAACAGGCCGCCGCCATCCGGGAAGATGTACTGGCTATCGTTTCCCACGATTTGAAGAATCCGCTTTCAATGATTGGCATGAGTGCAATGCTGCTCAGAGAGGGAAAGGCGGACCCTCGCACGATCGGAGAGCGGATCCATCGGTCGGTCGATAAGATGAGCCGTCTGATTTCAGATCTGTTGGATATGGCAAGGATTGAGGCCGGACAGCTCAAGGTCGAAACGAAACCGCATCAGGCGCAAAAGCTGA
>DASXLG010000219.1 GCA_036496425.1 Terriglobia bacterium
AGGCCGAGACGTCGTTGGCCTGGGTCTCGATGACGGGAAGCGCGGTCAGCGAACCGGCTCCATTGTCTTCGTTCAGCTTGGCGGCGCGCTCCAGCAGACGGCTGTGCAGATAGAACACATCGCCAGGATAGGCTTCGCGGCCGGGAGGGCGGCGCAGCAGCAGCGACATCTGGCGATAGGCGACGGCCTGCTTGGAGAGATCGTCATAGATGATCAGGGCGTGCATGCCATTGTCGCGGAACCATTCGCCCATGGCGCAGCCGGAGAACGGCGCCAGGAACTGCAGCGGCGCGGGTTCGGACGCCGTGGCGGCGACGACGGTGGTGTATTCCATCGCGCCGGCGTCTTCGAGCGTCTTCACGATGTTGGCGACCGTCGAGCGCTTCTGACCAATGGCGACGTAGATGCAGTAGAGCTTCGCCTTCTCGTCGGTGCCGGCATTCACGGTCTTCTGGTTGATGATCGCGTCGATCGCCACCGCGGTCTTGCCGGTCTGACGGTCGCCGATGATGAGTTCGCGCTGGCCACGCCCGATGGGAATCATGGCGTCGATGGCTTTAATCCCGGTCTGGAGCGGTTCCTTTACGGGTTGCCGGTCAATGACGCCAGGTGCAAGCCGCTCGATGGGTGAGCGCTGGTCCGTGGTGATGGCGCCTTTGCCGTCAATTGGCTGGGCCAGGGCATTGACGACGCGGCCAATCATCGCTTCGCCGACGGGCACTTCCATAATGCGGCCCGTGCGGCGAACTTGATCGCCCTCACGAATCTCGGTGTAATCACCAAGCAGCACGACGCCCACCTGCGTCTCCTCGAGATTCAGCGCGAGGCCCATGACGCCGTGTGGAAACTCGAGAAGCTCGCCGGCCATGACCTTCTCAAGGCCGTATACGCGGGCGATACCGTCGCCCACTGAAATGACGCTCCCGATTTCGCTGATTTCGACACCCGCTTTGTATTCCTCGATCTGCTCGCGGATGATCTTTGTAATTTCGTCTGCTTTAATCTCCATGAACTACTCCTCAACGAGGCGGCTTTTGAAGGCCTGCAGTTGCTGACGGACAGACCCGTCGTAAATCGTGCTCCCCACCTGCGCGATTACGCCTCCGATCAACGACGGATCGATGGCGATTTCCATTTGAACCTGCTTGCCTGTCATTTGCTCCAGCTTGTCGGTCAATTGCCGGTGCTGCGCCGGATCCAGAGAACGTGCAGCCGTGACACGGGCTCGAACGATGCCTGTACGATCATCGAGCAGTCTCTGGTATTCCTGAATAATTTCTTCCAGAACCGGCAGGCGATTCCGATCCGCAAGAATGTTTATGAAATTGGCAATGCGGCGATCGAAACCGAGCGCGCCGGAAATTTCCTTGAGCATCCGCTTGCGCCGTTCACCAGCCATCGTTGGATTCTCTAAAAAAATGCGGGCCTCAGGCTGGTCTTTCAAAAGCGCTGCAAAACCCTGCAGCTGTTGAAGGCCATCGGCGGCTTTGGATGGATAGAGGACATCCATCAGAGCTCGGGCGTATCGGTTTGCAGCTACAGACATCTCTCTCCCAGTTCCTGCCGTGCGATCACAAATTCTGAATGAACCGCACGATAATGCGCTTCTGGTCGTCCTGAGTCATTTCGGTACGAAGAGCATTGCCCGCACGGTCAATCACCTGATCTGCGACGTGTTCTTTAATTTCACGCTCCACCGCGCGTGCCACCCGCTCGATTTCCTGCCGGGACTGTTCGACCACGCGCTCGACCTCATGTTTCGCATCCGCAAGAATTTTCTCCCGCTCAGCCAGAGATTCCTGTTGCGCGGCGGCGCTCAGATTCTCGATTTCGCTGGTCAGGTTCGCCAATCGTTTTTCAATTTCGTCCATGCGCGCCTGCGCGCTGGTTTGCGCATCCTGGGCCCGCCGAAGGCCGCTGGCGATCTCTGTTTGCCGCGTCTTGAAGAATTCACTCATTGGCTTGCGCAGAAGGAACGCGAGTCCCGCGAAAAGAACAATGAAATTGGCCCATCGGGCTATCACCCGGACTGGACTTTCTTCATGTTGTGCTTCGGCGCCTGCTCCTTGTTCCTGGGCGCGGACAACCGATACAGATCCGCAGATCCACACGCTGAGTATCAGGAGAGCCAATATCTTCTTCATGAAATTAATCCCGCAGAATTGCAGTTGTGAGCTTCTTTGCGAGTGAGTCTACTTCGACAGCGATTTTTCTGCTTGCTGCTTCCGCTTCGGCAGTCAGACGGGCACGGCCTTCCTGGACCGCAGCCTCCGCTTCCTGTTTCGCCTTTGCAACAAGTTCCGCTTTCTCACTCAAGGCCTTATCGCGCTGAGCCTCCTGCTGCCGGTAAGCGTCATTCCGCGCGGCGCGCATTGCATTTTCATATTCCGCCGTCCGCTTCTCTACAACCTCAAGCCGCTTTCGAGATTCCTCCTGGCGGCCCTCGATCAGTTCGCGGCGGCGATTCAAAATCTGGACAAGCGGACCAAAGAAAAAGCGGCTGAGGAACAGATAGAGGATGATCACATACAGAACTGTGACCAGCATTGATAAATCAACGTTGAGCATTCAAACTTCTCTTTTTGGAGTGACGTGTCAGGCAGCCCCCGAGAGTCCCGACAAAAGGATGAAAAATAGCATCCAGTTACGTCAGTGTCAACTGCTGCTCCCGTTCAACGGCGACGAATCCGATCTCAACAGCGGGGAGGCCTTCGGATTGGAGTTTCTGGAGTAGACTCCCAGACGACCCTGGTTCGCAGAAAATCAGCAGTCCGCCTGAGGTCTGGGGATCAAAAAAGACGTTTTTGAGGTCCGCTGAAACAGAATCTGAAATCGAAATCTTCTTGCCAAAGAACTCTTCGTTACTGGTTAGACCGCCGGCACAGAACCCCATGCGGCTGTAGTCCAACGCGCCAGGTAGAAGCGGGAGGTTACGATGATCGAATTCCATGGAGACCGCGCTGGCTTTAGCCACCTCCACTGCATGTCCCGCCAGACCAAAGCCAGTGACATCGGTCATGGAATGGACTTGAAAGTCGACGGCAATTTCTGAGGCTCGGCGATTCAACTGCAGCATCGTGGAGACTGCAGCCTGGAGGTGTTCCGCCGCGGCTTTGCCGCGCTTACCCGCGGTCGTAATCAGTCCCGTACCGAGAGGCTTGGTCAAAATGATGCGATCCCCAACCTTCGCTCCTGTATTCTGCTTGATGTTTTTGGGATCGATGATTCCTGTCACAGCGTAGCCAAACTTGATTTCATCATCGCGGACGGAATGTCCGCCAAGCAGGGCCACACCGGCTTCCGTCAACTTGTCCGAACCCCCCCGCATAATGTCGCCCAGGATGCTGAAGTCGACGCCCTGTGTGGGAAAGCCGACGATCGACAACGCTGTTTTCGGGACACCACCCATTGCATACACATCGCTCAGGGAATTTGCCGCCGCGATTTGTCCGTACATATAAGCGTCGTCGACAATTGGCGGAAAATAGTCGACTGTTTGCACAACTGCAATGTCAGACGTAAGTTGAAACACTCCGGCGTCGTCGGAGTGTTCGTATCCGACAATAACTCCCGGCAGGTTTTGCCGAGGCAGCATCTTCAGTGCGAAATCCAGGGCCCCTGGACCGAGCTTGCCCGCTCAGCCAGCAGATCTGGCGTACTCTGTTAGTCTCATAAGTATTTTAGGTACAGTAACTTGTGACATCCAGCCGACTCATGATTGCCTCCCCTGCCGGGCCGCGGTTTTCTCGGCTGCATGCGCCGCAACGGTAGTTTCGTCGGGCCGTTCATCTGCCATACGTGTGCGCCCGTCGAGCAATGCCCCAGGGCTGATGGAAAGTACGGGGGTTTGGATATCGCCTCGAACGCGGCCGGTAACAGAAATCTCAACGCGGCGTTTCGCTTCAATCGTTCCGAGCACTTGCCCGTGGATCTCAACTTCACCCGCGCGAATGTCGGCATGCACCATCGCATGCTCGCCGATGATCAACGTGTCGCCAGTGGAAATGGATCCGTGAAAGTTCCCATCGATGCGGAGGGTCCCGGCGAACTCGAGTTCGCCGGTAATGTTGGTGCCTTTATCGAGAAACCCGGAAACCTGATCGGATGGCTTCACGCGAAACTTCATGCTCACTCCCGCGAGAGCTTGCGCGTTTAGAATTTCGCGCCTAACAAGCCCTCGTACAGTCGATTCATCTCTTCGAAAGAGTAGAAATGAACTTCTATCTTTCCCTTACCGCCATTCTCCTGCACGGTCACCTTTGTACCAAGAGTTTGCTCCAGAGCATGAATGGCGGCCGTCACGTTCGGATCCACGGCTTCGGAGGATCCGGCAGAGTCATCCTTCGCGCCGCTGGAATAACGCGACACCAGCACCTCCGCCTGTCGAACGGAGTAATTACCCTGGATGATCTTTCTGGCGGAGTCGAGTATCGCATTGAGGTCAGAGAGAGACAATAGTGCTTTGGCATGACCGGTACTGAGCTGGTTTTCACGCAGCCATTGTTGGACTTCGAGGGGAAGGCGCAGCAAGCGGAGCATATTGGCGACGGTTGCACGGTTCTTGCCGACGCGGCGAGCGACCTCTTCCTGAGTCATACCGAAATCAGAAATGAGTCTTTCATACGCCTGCGCTTCCTCTATCGGATTCAGATCCTCGCGCTGGAGGTTCTCGATGAGCGCGATTTCAAGGGAGGCGTGCTCCCCTGCTTCCCGTATGACTGCTGGAATGCGCATCAAGCCTGCGCGCTGGGAAGCGCGCCAGCGGCGTTCGCCGGCTATAAGCTGGAAAAACCCATCGTCCAGGGCAGTGACGACGACGGGCTGGATCACACCATGCTCGCGGATGGAGTCCGCAAGCTCATTCAGGGCATCCTCACTAAAATTTTTTCGCGGTTGATGCGAGTTCGGCAGTATGCGATCGATGTCAATTTCCCGAAGTTGTTCGCTTTCAATTTCCGGTGTGCCCAACAGGGCGCTCAAGCCCCTTCCCAAAGCCTTTCTCTGTGCCATGAATGATCTCCTTTGCGAGTCTGATATAGCTTTCGGCTCCCTTGGATTTGATGTCGTAGAGCAGAATCGGCCGGCCATGACTGGGGGCTTCACCAAGACGAACGTTGCGGGGAATGACTGTGTTCAGGAGTTGCTTCCCGAAAAAATTCTTCAGGTCGTCCATGATCTGACGGGACAGGTTGGTCCTGTCATCAAACATGGTGAGCACGACTCCTTCGATGCTCAGATCGGGGTGTCGCACCCGGCGGATCTGTTGGATCGTCTGCATCAATTCCGCGACGCCTTCCAGCGCGAAGTATTCGCATTGAATGGGAACCAGGACGCTGTTTGCCGCAATCAGCGCGTTGACCGTCAGGAGGTCGAGCGATGGCGGGCAGTCGATAAAGATGAAGTCATAGCTGTCGATGAATGGGCTTAACGCCGTTTTCAGGCGTTGATCACGATCGGGGTACTGGGCCATCTCAAGCGTCGCACCAACCAACTCGCGGCTGGCCGGAGCAATGAAGAGGGATTCCATCTCCGTTGGTTGCAGGATGGAATTGAGGGGTTCGCGATGGACGACAACGTGGTAGGTGGACCGATTGTATGTTCCCTTTCGAATACCCAGGCCGGAGCTGGCATTCGCCTGCGGATCGAGGTCGATCAAAAGGGTGCGCATATCGGCGGCTGCGAGGGAAGCAGCAAGATTGATGGCGGTGGTCGTTTTACCAACTCCGCCTTTCTGATTGGCAATGGCTATGACTTTTCCCATGGCTTGGCGACTCTACATTGTTCCACGTGGAACAGGAACCGAATTTGTTCCACGTGGAACAATAATGGGAGGCAGGACGGTCAGGGGAGGTCCCTGTTAGGCCGGAGGGTATGCGCTCGGCGCTCCTGATACGATCCAGACCCGAGTTCCGGTGATCGGGACGGTCAAGCTTTGGGTTGGTTCAAGGCCTGCGTATTCAACGGCCGACGAAGTAATCCATACTATCCTTGTCGTAGGCCGAGAAATCCGACGAATCAGAGCCAGCAACTGCGGGGTCAAGGCGACCGCCTGCAGTGAGATCCAGTCCGGAGCGGCGAGCTTCAAAGCAACATCTTCGAACCGGGCATGGTGGACTTCAACGTTTTTGAGGCTCAACGCCGCCGTCAGGTGCCGCAAAAATGCGGCCCGCTTACTTCGCGCTTCAATTAAGTGACACTCGCGAAAGCACCCTACGGCATTCAGCGCGATCGCTGGCGAGCCGTTTCCTGAGCCGATATCCAACAAACTGCCGTCGGCTTTCAGTTGCAATCCGATCCATATCGGCTCGGCTACCAGGCGGCGAACCAGCGCGGCACCCGCCAGACCGGTCAGGTTAATTTTTTTATTCCAGCGTGAGAGTTCCTCAACATAGGTCACGAGCGACGCTTTCTGCGGCTCCGTCAAATCGATCTGGAATTGTTGCAGCTCGGATTCGAGGATTTCGCAGTAAGACACGGCTCTGGCTGGGTTAGTGCGACGGCGGTTCGCGGCGGTTCTGCCGCATTTCGATGTGGAAAAGAAGGATCGAGATTGAAGCGGGCGTAATGCCGGGAATCCGGCTCGCCTGCGCGATCGATTGCGGGCGGATGCGGCTCAACTTCTCGACAATTTCCCGTGACAGGCCGGGCATGTTTGCGAAGTCCAGATCCGCAGGCAGCTTCTTCGACTCGGCTTTCCGAAGCTTCACGACTTCGCGCTCCTGCTCCTTCAAATAGCCTTCGTACTTGATGCCCGTCTCCAGTGAAACGATGTCCTCGCGGCGGACGGCTTCGACTTGAATAACGCCTCCGGCAATCAATTCCTCCAGGTGGATTTCAGGACGCCGTAAAAGGCTTATCAACGACGGTCGTTCGCGAAATTCAATGCCTCGGGAAACGAAAAACGCGTGACTGGTATCCACTCGTACGCCATCGAGCGATTCCTTCAATCGTTCGATGCGCGCCGCCCGATCCTGATACAGTTGCCAATGATCGTCTGTAACGAGGCCCACCCGCCGGCCGATCGGCGTGAGCCGCGCATCAGCGTTATCGATGCGGAGGTTCAGCCGGAATTCCGCACGCGAGGTGAACATCCGGTACGGCTCATTCGTGCCCTTGGTCACGAGATCGTCGATCATGATCCCGATGTAGGCGTCAGCCCGATCCAGAATCAGCGGATCTCGACCCTGCACTTTAGCTGCTGCATTGATGCCGGCGATAAGACCCTGGGCACCCGCCTCCTCATAACCCGTCGTACCATTAATCTGGCCGGCCAGAAAGAATCCCTCCACCCGTTTCGTTTCGAGCGAAGGGTGCAACTCCGTCGGCTGCACGAAATCGTATTCGATCGCATAGCCGGGCCGGATCATCTGCGCCGATTCGAGCCCCTTCATGCCCGCGAGTATCTCCCGTTGAACATCAATCGGCAGGCTCGTCGACATTCCGTTGACGTACACCTCATGCGTGTCGGTCCCTTCCGGCTCAAGAACGACTTGATGCCGGTCTTTATCCTGAAACTTGACAACTTTGTCTTCGAGCGAAGGACAGTATCGCGGCCCGGTGCCCTGAATCTGACCACTGTAGAGAGGCGACCGGTGCATGTTCCTGCGAATGATCGCGTGGACTCTTTCGTCCGTATGTGTGATGTAGCAGCAGATCTTGTTCTCGAGGGTCCGTGACGTACGGAATGAAAACGGCGTCGGCGAGGGATCACCCGGCTGTTGCTCGAACCCCGAGAAATCAATCGTCCGCCGGTCGAGGCGGGGCGGTGTTCCTGTCTTCAGCCGTCCCCACTCAAAACCGATATTGCGTATGCAGTTGCCGAGCGTGATGGATGCGGGTTCGCCATTGCGGCCGGCGGTGAACTGTTTCTCGCCGATATGGATCAACCCATTCAGGAAGGTGCCCGTCGTGAGCACGACCGAGCCGGCCGAAACGCGCCGGCCATCCAGCAATTCGATTCCGGCAATACGTCCACGATCGAAAAGTAGCTCGGTGACCTCCGCTTGCTTGATGAAGAGATTCGGCGTGTGCTCCAGAATCCGGCGCATTACATACCGATAACCGGCCTTGTCGGCCTGGGCGCGGGGCGACCATACCGCCGGACCGCGGCTGGTGTTCAATAGCCGGAACTGGATACCGGCTTCGTCCGCCGCCAGTCCCATGACACCGCCCAGGGCATCCATTTCCCGGACCAGATGACCCTTGGCAATGCCACCGATCGCGGGATTACACGACATCTGCGCGATCAGGTCGACGTTCATCGTGTAGAGCGCCGTGCTGAGACCCAGCCGCGCGGACGCGTGCGCGGCTTCGCAGCCTGCATGGCCGGCTCCTACAACAACGACATCATATTTCTCATCGAACATCGCTACTTCCCTATGCAGAACGTCGAAAAAATTCGTTCGAGAATATCATCTGTGATGACTTCGCCCGTCAATTCGTCCAAGGCACCCAGCGCCCGATACAGGTCGAGCAAGATCATTTCATGCGGAACCATTGCGTTTAATGCTTCGCCTGCTACCACAAGCGCTGCAACTGCTTTTTGAACAGCCTCGTGTTGCCGCGCACTCGTCAAGATCAAATCATCGGCCAGGTCCGTTTTTTGCGACAAGAGAAATGAGCGGAGCGCTTCGCGGAGCTCTGGGATTCCGTGACCCGTTTTAGCGCTCACAAAGATGCGGCGCGACCCATTCAGACTCGCCGGATCCAGTTGCCCGGGAAGATCCGACTTGTTGATCACAAGAATGTGGGGGATGCTCGCTGCCTTCTGCAGAACCTGCGCATCGTCCTGATCCAGACGATCCGATCCGTCGAGTACGACAAGCCCGAAATCCGATTCCGACAGCGTTTCGATCGCTC
>DASXLG010000220.1 GCA_036496425.1 Terriglobia bacterium
TCGGTTACATCCGCAATAAATCCCTCCAGCCGCGGCGGATTCCGGAACGCATCGAATTCCTCCTGCTTGCGATACGTCACAATGACGTTGGCGCCTTCTTCAAGAAATGCTTGCGTGACGGCGCGGCCCAATCCTCCGGCGCCGCCTGTCACCAGAACATTTCGATCTGCGAATCTTGGACTCATCGCTCAATACCTCGGCCTCCACATTATCAAAGTCTTGAAGGCACAGATATCCAAGCTCGATCGATTCTCAGATCAGCGGCTGTCTTTCAGGGCTTCGACCAGACTCAGGTAGGGATCTATCGCTTTGCCTTTCCACCATTCTTTCCCGGGCCCGAGCTCGAAAACGGCGAAATGCAGGTGTGGCGCCCGGGCGTCCGCGTCACCGGTGGAGCCCACATAACCGATGATATCGCCAGGCATGATGTGCATGCCTTCACGCAGGCCGTCGGTATAACGGTCCAGATGCGCATAGTAGTAACAGTATTGGCCGGCTTCGTCGAATTCGTAGATCGTGTTGCCGCCGGCTTTACTCAGGAACAACTTGCGTATGGTTCCAGGGACTACCGCGTGTACAGGTGTGCCACGCGGAGCCATGATGTCGATGGCTTCATGCGGATGCCCGTTATGAACTTCCTTGAACGTGTCGTGGAGATCACCCGGTTTCAATCCCTGAAGCGGTGATCCGAGGTGGGCGAGGGACTGGGCGAGCCACAACGCAAGCATAGCCGCGAGCAGGCTCATCCGTCATTCCTCGAGAATCGCCGGCGTTCCGCGCACGACCATGTGCGATAGATCCAAGGCGTCCCAATTTGTCAGGCGGATACAGCCATAAGATTCGCCGTGACGGACACGGCCGGGATCGGGCGTTCCATGAATGCCGTAGTGTTTCTTGGAGAGTCCCATCCACACGACGCCGGCCGGGTTCCTGGGGCCCGGAGGCAGCTTCGCTTTGGCTTCGTCGGGACTCGCGTTCCAGAAGTGTACGGGATCGTAGTAGAACCACGGATAGCGCTGCACGACATTGATGGTCCAATGCCCGATCGGCAATGGGTCGTGCTCGCCGCCCATCGTGGCGGGATACTGCGCCAGCAGTTTGTTGCCGGCTGCATATGCCGAAACCGTCCTCTTCGATTTCGAAACCACGACGCGAACGGCGTGCCGTACCGGGCCCCGCTCGACGGCAGGAACTTCGATGGCCTCGCCGGCCTTGTCGAAGCTCTTGCCGGGATTCAATTCGGCAAGCAGCCGCCGCGACAGATGAAACTTCTCGGCCAGTCCCTCCGCGGCCGATTCGTATCCCATCCAGTTCAGGCGCGCCTGCTCTTCAACATCCTTGGGAATCGTCATAAACGGACCGTGAACATCCGCCGCCGAGATCGTGTAGGACTTGAGCAAAGGCCGTTGGTCTTCGTTCAGCAATTTCCACATCTGCGGCCCGATAACGCCGTCCGGTTTCAGATCGTGCGCTTCCTGATAGCCTTTGATTGCAATCCCCAGGTCTGTGCCATAGTGGCCGTCGATCTCGCCCGGGGAAAACCGGGCTCGATCCAGGAGGATTTGCGCCCGCACCACCCGCATTGCGGAGGCCTCGGGCCGCACCTCGGCAGTGTCCGATCGATCTTCAATTGCCTTTGGAGTATTAATGGAAATGGCGGCCAGTCCAGCGTGTAGCCCGAATGTGAGCAGAATTGCTGTGGCCGCCGCTAAAAGCCGGCGGTTCCAGTTCATACCTCATTAGCTGCACGCTCCATGCCGCAGCCCCGGCATATCTGTGCTCATGCGTGTCAGAGCGGCGGGAGATCCAAGCGGCCTACAGCTTCGGCTCTATTGTATGATCTCGGCGACTTTGCAAGATTCATAAAGGCCGTCAGCAGGTTTCTTTAATGGCTGTTTTTATCGACGAGCCGCTGTCAATGCCGGGGAGTTGGAATCGAGCGCGTCCAGCTTGGCTTGCACCGGAACGATCGACTTGGCGAACTCGGCTTTAATACTGCCCTCGATGGGGAGCGCAGGTTCACCCTTCTTCAGCGAGGGAACAGGATTGATCGGGGTGCCGTTCTTGGCCATCATGAAGTGAAGATGCGGGCCTGTGGCCAGGCCGGTCTGTCCCACCAGGCCCACCAGTTCGCCTTGCTTGATCGCATGACCCGGCTGGACGCCAGCCGCAATCTTGGACAGGTGGCCGTACCCACTGGTTAGCCCGCCGGCGTGCTTGATGCGGACGAGATTGCCGTATCCGCTATCCCATCCCGCAAAGGTAACCGTTCCGTTTGCGACCGAGACGACAGGGCTTCCGGTCGGGGCACCGTAGTCGGTGGCAAGGTGGGCGCGTTCCACTCCAAGAATGGGGTGCATGCGGCGGCTGGTAAAGCCAGAAGTGATGCGCGGCGTAAATTTCAAGGGCGAAGCCAGAATGGCGCGCTTCAGCGAAACACCTTTCTCGTCATAATAGGAATCGCTGAACAGGTAACCGCGGTAACGGCGCCCCGAATTCACAAGCTCAGCGGCTTCAACCCTGCCGTATTTAACGAAATTGCCGTCGTGCAACGACTCCTCGACGATCAGGCGGATCTGGTCTCCCGGCTGGATCTCGTTACTGAAATCGACTTCCCACTGGAACATTTCGGCCAGTTCGGTCGCGAGGTATTCCCGCTTCGGCAGATCGCCAAGCGCTTCCCAGAGCGAAGTGTGAATCTCAGCGGTGATGGTTTTTTCCCGGGTCTCGAGGTCCAGCTTTTCGACTTTGGCTTCGTATGAGTCCGTCGCCTTATGGACTTTCAGGACGCTTTCATCGTCGATTTTGTATTCGAATGCTTTGAGCGTCCCGTCGATCTCTTTCTCCAGCCGGAACGCATTGCCGAACCGGAGCTTCCTCAGGTCGAAGACGGGTTTCACAAGATCCGCCACTTCGGTGGCAATCTGGGCAGAAACGTCGTAATCGACCAGTGTCGCGACCAGGGTCGTGTTCTTATGAATCGTGTCTTCAACGACTTCGGTCTTGGGAACCGCGGGGACGGGCGGAAGAGTCAGAAGCGGAGGGATAGAATCGATCTTGTAGTCCCAGTAACGGGGCACCACAGTGATGAACACCGCAATCAGCAACGACCAGATCAATCCCGACTTTCGCCCTGAAACTCCCACTTCAACCTCCGAAACGCAAATAGCCTAAGTACTATAAACCAGAGGACATCCCGGAGGAAGGGGAAGAAACCATAAAAGACTCATTGGAAGTTACATCATCCGACGTTTCTGCATTGCAAATTTGAAATGCAGAAACGTCGGATGATGCAACTTCCAATAAAACTTCTTGTGGTTCCTTCCACTATTGGTTGAGTAACCGGTCCAGGACAGGGACCGGAACCGCGCTTTCCTTTAAAGCCTTCTCGTGGAAGTCCTTGAGAGAGAAGTTGCTGCCCTGTTTCTGCTTATAATGATCGCGGGTTTGCAGCCAGCCCTTCCATCCTGAGTAATACATGGGCAACTGGCAGGATGACAGTTTTGCGCGCTGGAGCTTGGCGGTGGCCTCTTCCTTTTCCTGGTAGGTGTCCTTGATCATCAGATCGAGGGCCTGCTGGTCCGTCATCCCCATGGTTTGCAGGCGGACATCAAGAATGGTGTTCGCGAGAACTCGGAGCAGCTGTTTGTCCCAGGTCAAATGCATTCCCTGGCTGTTGTCCGGATATCCCTGATCGGTCATCAACTGCTGCGTATAAACGGCCCAGCCCTCTATATAAGGACCGTTGCCGAATACATCCCGCAACAGACGCCGCGATTTGGGCTGGACGTCATTCGCATATTCGAGTTGAACATAGTGACCGGGCATGGCTTCATGCACGGTCAGCTGCTGCAATCCATAGTTGTTATATTCCCGAAGTTTCGATTCGACGCGATCCTTCGGCCAGGTCTTGGGAATCGGAGTGATCCAATAGAATGCGCCAAGTTCCGGCTCTAAAGGAGGAGCTGCGTTAAAGCCGCCGACGGCATAGATACCGCGCATGAATTCCGGTGTCGGTATAACTTCAAGATTGGCACGCGGCGGCAGCGTCAGCAAATCCTTTTCCCGCACAAATGCAGTCGCCTCCGCCAGATCCTTCTTCGCCTGATCCAAATAAGTATCCGGCGCCGCATGCTGTTTGGCGATATCGTTAAGCGCCTGCTCGACGGTCTTCGGAGCAGCCAGCTTTTCCATTTCCTGGCGCGTGGTCTGGAGATCGGCTTCCGCTTCGGCAAGCAACTGCTCGGGCGCCTTCCCCGTTACCAGCGTGTACTCGAACTTGCGCGCATAGTTTTCTTTGCCCAGCCGCCAGTCGCTCGTTTTCTTCGAGAGGTCCTTCTCGAGGAAGGTGGTGAAATCTTTCAGCGCCGCGAGTGCAGCAGTTGCTGCGCGTTCGTAGTCGGCTTTCTGAGGATCCGGCACCTTTGAACGCAGTTCCTTATCGATCAGGTCCATGTTGCCGTCATTCTCTTCTCTCGCGACCTTATTCCAGATCTCCGGTGAATCCACCAGGTTGGCTTTCGCCTGCGCGAAAAGGGTGGGAAATTTCTCGAGCCGTTTGATGATCTGGCCAAAACGCATATCCAGGGGGGCATAGTTCAGAACAGAAGGTTCGAATAGGGCATTGCCGGCCAGTTCGACATAAATGGTGGGATTGTGCTTGTAGCTCTGAATCGTGGTCAGGTCGAGGAGGTAGAGATTGAGATCGTTCTTCATGATTTCAAGGTCCGCCTGTTGCTCCTTATCGAGGGAACCCGCGTTCCACCCATTCACACGAGTCTGGAAATCCTGATAGAACTTGCGCTGCGCGTCCATGCCGGCCGGACTGAAATCGTCGATCATTTCGTCCAGTTGGACCCCGTTGTGCACGTGGTATCCCGTCTGAGTGGCGCTCACGGGCGACAAAGCCAGGCTGCCGTAAAGAAGATCATCGGTAAGCTTTTCGAAATCCTGACCTGCCGGCGCCGGGCTGCCGGCAGGAGTCTCGGTTTTCGGACTGCCGCAACCGGCGGACAGGAGTACCAGAATGAACAATAGATGTCGTTGCATGCTCTAACTCCTCCAGTGAGTTATAGTACATATTCATAATGCCTCGAAGCTTTTTGCTGGCGGGATTAGTTGCACTTTTCGCGACGCAGACCGCTGCTTTGCACGCACAGAGGCGTGTCCCCCGTCCACCGTCGGCAAGCGCACCGGATCCGTTGGGGCTGTCGGAACCGGAATCTGTCCACTCCATCCTTCTACTCTACTCCGGGAAGACGATCTCCAAAGCCAAGGCGGAGGAGCTTGAGGGCGAGCTTCGAAAGACGCCGGAAAAAATCGATGCACGGCTCATTTTAATAGGTTATTACAGCGTCAATACCCGTACGAATACCGACCATGCGCGGCTGAGGGAGCATGTTCTCTGGATGATTCAGCATCATCCGGAACATCCGGCGACGGCAGAGCCCAGCCTCCGCGATCTGCCCGATGACCACGACGGAAACGCACAAATCCTCGACCTGTGGACGAAGAACATCGAATCCCATCCTGATGATCTGGCCGTAATGAAGGACGCCGAGAAATTCTTTTTCAGCAAGGATCCGGCCGAAGCCGATCAACTGATCCATCAGATTTCAGCCAGAGAGCCGGACAACCGGCAGTGGCCAACCGAACTCGCTCAGTTGTATCGAATGTCCGGCATCCCCGGCGAGAACATCGGCGATCCGGCGGCGGGAGCGATCGAATCCTATAAGCGAGTGCTGGAACTGACGACGGCTCCGGCGGCGCGGCAAACTCTCGCCGGAGACATGGCTCAGGATGCGTTTAAAGTCGGCGATCTGCCTGCTGCGGCCGCACTCGCGAAGATCTACCTTCAGGGCCAGGATCGCGCTGCCCCACAGCGGGCCAACACGATTCTGGGCCGCGTCGCGCTGCGCTCGAACGACATTCCCGGCGCGGAGCAATACCTGTTCGCTTCGGCCGGTCCTGCCGCCGAAAGAGACATCGCCGTTTCAGGTCCGATCCTGATCCTGGCGAAGGAACTCCTGGAAAAAGGTGAACGCGACGCCGTGCTCGGATACCTCGGGAAGTGCCTTTCATTGTGGCCGCGCGGCCAGGACGCTCTCGAGATCTGGATCGCGGACATCAAGCGCGGCGGTACACCCAACTTCGGAAATCTCGGCTTCTAATGGCCCCTCCAGTACCCGGCGGCGATCTTTTCTGGCGAGCCGCAGATCAACATCAGCGGCTGAACGAACTTGCCGGCGTCCCCCCGGACATCAAGGAAGAACCTCTGAGGCGGGACGTCCGCTCGCTCGGCCACCTGCTTGGAAACGTCATCAGGGAACAGGAAGGCGAACCGCTGTTTCTGAAGGTCGAGACTCTTCGGAAGCTGTCCATCGCTCACCGCGCAGATCATGGCGGTTTTGGCCCCGCACATGAAATCATCCGCGGTCTTTCGACAGGCGATGCAGCGGCGCTTACCAAGGCTTTCAGCATTTACTTCGAGCTGACGAATCTGGCCGAGACCAACCATCGCAAACGCAGGCGGCGCGCCGCGGAACTGGCGCCTGACGCAGCGCCTCAACCGGGAACATTCAAAGGGACGCTGGTTCGGATCCGGAAAGCTGGAATGACACTGGACACCATGCTGGCAGCATTGCGGCAAATTGTCGTGACACCGGTTTTCACGGCCCATCCGACCGAAGTTGCCCGCCGGACGGTGCTATGGAAAAGAACGCAGATTTCCGAACTGCTGGAGGCCATCGACGTCCTTCCACTCGTTGACGCAAAGGCCGCAGAAATCCAGGAACAGATCGCTGCGGCGATCACGGCTCTCTGGCAGACCGAGGAAGTGCGGCGCAACCCCCCATCCGTCTTTGATGAAATCGACATGGGCCTGGACTACAGCCGTGTCCTCCTGGAAACCGTGCCCGGCTTGTACGACGTTCTCGCTCAGGATATCCGCGATATCTGGGCAGCGCCTCTCGAATCTCCGGAGCTTCCTCGCATGCTTCAGTTCGGTTCCTGGATCGGCGGCGACCGCGACGGCAATCCCCACGTCACACCGGAATGCACGGAGAGAGCTCTGAATGCCGCGCGCCATTCCGTTATCGCGTTCTACATCCAGATGATGGACGTACTGCGGCGGCAACTCAGTTCATCGATCACACATGCAGGTGTATCGAGCGAGCTTCAAGACCAGCTGAAGCACTATTTGAACTACCTTGATTTCGAGATCGCGGACAGACCCGATGAGCCATACCGCCAGTTCGCCAGCTGTATCGCATTCCGGCTGAAACTCGCGCTCGACCAAAAAGACGATCAACGCGGTTACTGGTTCGCAAGCGACTTCCTGAGCGACCTGAGAATCATGCGTGAGAGCCTGCGTGCCAACAAAGGCGGACGGCTGGCGGGATTGCTCATCGATCCGCTGATCCGTCAGGCGGACACTTTCGGTTTTTACCTTCATACGCTCGACATACGGCAGCACGCGCGCGTTCATGCCGCGGCCTTGCAAGCGCTTAAAGACGACCGGCTGAAAACGGACGATGCGCGCGACCTGCTCGACACCTTGCGCACGATCGGACGGCTTCAGCAGGCGTATCCAGCGGAAGCTCTCCAGAGCTACATCATCAGTGGCGCCACCTGCGCCGAAGACGTTCTCTCATTTAAATGGCTTGCGGAATTGGGAGGCATCGACCCGGCGCGCCTGCAGCCCGTTCCTCTGTTCGAATCGATCGAAAGCCTTCGAGCCAGCGCAGATGTCTGCCGCCGGATCTGGCGGGATCCCGCATACTCCAAAATGCTCGACAACTGCGGGCGCAGGCAGGAAGTCATGCTGGGATATTCCGACTCGAACAAGGACGGCGGCATGCTCACCAGCACATGGGAGCTGTATAAAGCGCATGACGCGCTCCATCGCTGCGCCGCCGGATGCGGAATTCAGCTCAAGCTGTTTCACGGCCGCGGCGGAACGGTCGGCCGCGGCGGTGGACCAACGCATCAGGCGATTGTGGCGCAACCTCCCGGCGCCTTCACCGGACAGCTCAAGATTACCGAACAGGGCGAAGTCCTGAATTGGAAGTATTCCGACCGCATCCTCGCCGAACGCAACATCGAATTGATGATTGCAGCAGCGCTCGAGGCCTTGCTGAGGCCCAGCAGTATTCCATTCAACCCGGAATGGGCAAGCGCGATGGATAGCATGTCGAGCGACGCATATGAGTACTACATCCGGACGATCCGCGATAATCCGGACACGATTCCCTATTTCGAATCTGCAACGCCGGCAACCGAGTTCGATCTTGCGAAGATCGGCTCGCGGCCGGCGCGGCGAAAACCGAGCCGGGACCTGGACGAGCTCCGCGCCATTCCGTGGGTTTTCGGTTGGATGCAAAGCCGGCACGGGCTGCCCGGCTGGTTCGGCGTCGGATATGCGCTCGATCGTTTTCAGGACCAGAAACTTTTGAATGCAATGCTTGAGGGATTTCCTTTATTCGCCGATCTGGTCCGTAACGTCGAAATCGCCCTGGCAAAATCGGACATGGCGATCGCGCAGCTTTATTCCGAACTGGTTGATGACGAGACACTGCGTCATCGGATGTTCGGACTGATCAAGGAAGAATTCGCGCGCAGCAACGAAGCTGTTCTGCGCGTCACGAATCAAAAAGAGCTGCTGGAAACCAATCGTGTTCTCGCCAGATCGATTCGTCTGCGCAATCCTTATGTCGATCCGATGAGCCTGATTCAGGTGGATCTGCTCCGCCGGAAGAGAACCGGGATGGATACTCCCGAGCTGAGGAACACCCTCGCAGCGACAATGCACGGCATTTCCGCGGGCCTGCGCAATACGGGCTAAAACCCCGGAAATGTAAAAATCATAAAAATTGTGGACGAAGGTGTTCTGGAAGTGTATCCTTGCCGACCGCTGCGGCGTATTAGCAAGTGTAAGAAGAAAGCAGAGCTGTTACATAACCGTAATACATCTTATAAAGGACGCAAACAATGACACTTCGACGCACAACTCAGTTCGCACTTGCCGCCTTACTGGCCATTACTTTAACCGGGTTGACCGCCCATGCGCAGCAGTTCCACAGCACGTCCGCAACCTCGGTGCAGGACCTCAATCTCTCTGATGCCCAGGTATTTAAGATCCAGGCTCTGTTGATGTCCCAGACTGCGAAGGTCCGCACCCTGGCGCAAAACGTTCAGGCGGCACAGGATACGCTCAGCGCAGCCATCGCCAAAGGCGATCCGACACTGACCGCCACGGCTGTACTTTCGCTTGACGCAGCAGAGAAAGCCTTGAAAAACACGGAGTTAGCCAATCAGCGAAATCTGATGGCCCTGTTGAACGACTCCCAGAAACAGGTCGTCAAAGATTATTCGATCAAATCGATCCCCGTCTCTGACTAATAAGAAACATTCATACTGAGTAGTAGAACAAAAAGCCCGTTCGGAAGAAATCCGAGCGGGCTTTTTGTTTTTGTCTATTTCAACATGGGGGTGTTGATTTCCCCCACCTTCGGGCCATTGACTGCCCCGCGCCCGGGAAACTAAAGTACTCACCGGACAATGGCAGTAGACAAACAATACTGGATTTTCAGCCCTTTACAGGACACGACGCTGGTCATGTTTACCCCGGTCCTGATCCTCCTCGCATTTGCCGCCGCACAGTATGGAGCCTGGATGGACGGACTGCTGGCGTTTGCCCTGGTGCTGGCAATGGGTCACTACCTTCCGGGCATGTTGCGGGCGTACGGAGATCGGGCTTTATTCCGCCGATTCCGGACCAGGCTGATCGCGGCGCCGCTTTTCATCGTTACGGCGACGACCTTGTTTGCCTACCGCAATCTCCACGCGGTTCTTCTCCTGACCACGATCTGGGGAATGTGGCACTGGATGATGCAGTCCTACGGATTCGCACGCATTTACGACGCGAAATCCGATTCAAGCGCGAGAATGCCCGGATGGCTGGACCAGGCTATTTGCCTGTTGTGGTTCGGAATGGCGGCGTTCGTACTGCACAACGATCTGCCGTCCTACGTCACGAATTATTACGAGAGCGGCGGCGCCTACATTCCAGCCTCTGTTTTCGTCTGGTTCACGCGTGCCTGGGTTGCGGTAACGACTGCGGCCACGGCCTACTATGTCGTCCAGATCGCTAAAGCGATGCGCCAGGGCCATAAGCCGAATCCCTTGAAGTTCATCTTCATCATCGTCACGTTTGCCTACCTGACATACACCAACTCCGTCGTTCAACGGCCGAAGATGGGGCTGCTGATGTTTGAAGCCTGGCACGATGTCCAATATCTCGCGATCGTGTGGTTCTTCAACCTCAGCCGCACGCGCAAGAACCCCGAAGCCGGCTCCTTCATTCGATTCTTTTTCCGCCCCAGCGCGCTGATGGCCGCGGCTTATGTCGCGCTATGCCTGGTTTTCGGAATGCTGACACATGCCTGGAGCCTGTTTCACAACGATATCATCGTGCGCATTGTGGCTTCGATCGTGACCTCGGCTGCGCTGCTGCATTACTACCTCGATGGGTTTATCTGGAAGATTCGTGAGACCGGCACCGGCGAAGCCCTCGGAGTACGTACGGCCACGGAACCCGCGCAGTGGGTATCGCTGACCCCGGCCTGGGGATGGCAGGCTTTGCTGTGGCCGCTCTTCATCGTGCCCGCCGTCATCCTTGGTGCGGTGGAATCGAGAGGAGCGGTGCCGCCGATGCAGGTCTACGAAGACGTCTACGACGCGTTTCCGAATTCGCCTCTGGCGAATTATCAGATTGCGCGCCAGCTTCAGGAAGAGGGCCAGCTTCGCGAAGCGAAAGTTCATTACGAAAAGGCGCTGGCACTCGGACCGGACATGCTTCCGGCTCACATTTTTCTTGGGGTCCTGCTCGCCGACCAGCAGGATCCCGCGGCAGCACGGCCGCATTTCGAGCGGGCGCTGAAAACGGATCCCCGGAATTCCGAAGTCCACAACGATCTGGGAATCGTATTGGACGAACTGGGGGATCTGCCGGGAGCGAAATTCCACCTTGAACGCGCCGTCGCTCTGGATACCCGGTACTCGCTTGCCGAAGACAATCTCGGGATGGTGCTGGCCAAAATGGGCGACTTCGCTGGAGCCCGGATTCACCAGGAGCGGGCGGTCCAGATCGATCCGCAGTTTGCCGACGCGCAATATCAGCTCGGAAGCACCATGGCTAAGCTGGGAGATCTCGACGGCGCGGTAAAACATTTCCAGGAAGCGCTTCGACTCGATCCGGAGCAGCACCTCGCGCACAACAGCCTCGGCGAGGTCCTCATCAAGCAGGGCAGGATTCCGGAAGCAAAGACGGAGTTCGAACAAGCCTTGAAGATCCGCCCGCATTACGCCGTCGCCGAGCAGAACCTCGCGTCAATTCAATAAGCTCGTCATCCGCAATGATCATTCACACCGCTTCGTCTCGCGATCACCTTTCCTGAAGACTGCACCTGAATATCGGTGAGGGCTTGCTTACTGGTCGTCGGGACATAGATGAACATCGATACCGCCTCGCAAATCTCGATGGCATCGTTGTGTCTCGATTTCCGCGTGGTGACCACAACGGTCGTTCCCGCCGTCTGAATCGAATCGATCGTATCCAGCCAGGCGGTTTTCGAATCTCCGAAGTTTTCCTGGAGGTACGTCATGATCGCCTGCTCCTTCGAAACAGGCACTGGAACGAAGGAGTTGGCGATCATGACGAGCAGCAGGAAAATCCCGCAGAAGAACACAAATGTCAACGCCTGCTTCTTCTTCATTGTGTAATGCTGCGCGCTGCCGCGCTTGCGCTCCGCCTGCGCGCCGCGACACTATATCATCCTGTGAACGGACCGACTTTTCGGAGGCCAGCGCTTATGAAAACGAAACTCCTTGCCCTCGTGTCTTTCTGTTTTCTCACCTATGCCCAGGGCCGCGGATTTACCGTCGATCAAGTCCTCGGCTTCCCTTCGCCGGATAACCTGATCGCTTCACCAGTGGGTTCGACCATCGCGTGGACGTTCAATGAGCGAGGCGTCCGCAATATCTTCGCGGCGAGCGGTCCGGGATTTGAAGCACACCACGTGACGGAATACACGCAGGACGATGGCCTGGAACTGACGCAGCTGGCCTTCTCGCACGACGGTAAAGCGATCGTTTATGTGCGCGGCGGCGATCACGGAAACACGCGCGGAGACCAGCCGCCTCCGAATCCGGCCGGGCTGCCGGTGCAACCGCGGATCCAGATTTGGTCTGTTCCGGCAACAGGCGGCACACCCAGGCTCATCGGCGACGGAGACGAACCGGCCCTCGCGCCGGATTCGGACCGTGTCGCATTTGTTCGAAATCACCAGGTCTGGATCGCTGCTCTCGATGGATCGAAACAACCGCAGCAACTTTTCTATGCGCGCGGAAACAGCGGATCGCTCGAATGGTCGCCGGACGGGAGGACGCTGGCCTTCGTGTCGAACCGGACGGACCACAGCTTCATCGGGCTCTACGCGCCGGATCAGCCAGTCCGTTTCATCGCGCCGTCCACCTCGCGTGATACGCAACCCGTCTGGTCGGTGGACGGCAGAAAAATCGCATTCCTGCGCCAACCCGGAAACGGCGGGACGCCTCGCTCGCCGCTCGCGCGAGTGGATACACCCTGGAGCGTGATGGTCGCCGCTATGCCTTCAGCAAATCCGGAGAACATTCCGGCAACGCCCGTCGTCATGAGCGGCGAATCTCCTATCGATCCCATCGTGCAGAATCCCGGCGGGATCGGAATTCGTTGGGCCGCGGACGACACGCTCGTCTTCATGTCATATCGGGATGGATTTCCACACCTGTACGCCCTTCAACATCCCGGCGCAAACACCCCGCCGAGATTGCTGACCCGTGGCTCATTCATGGTTGAACAATTCGTACTGACGCCGGATCGCCGGTCGATTGTTTTTACCGCGAACACGGGCCCCGATCCGAACGACATCGACCGTCGTCATCTTTATGCGCTGGCGATCCAAGGGACGCCGCAACACGCGCTTACCAGCGGAACAGGAATCGAGTGGAGCCCGGTAGTCACCGCCGGCGGGCGGGTTGCATTCCTGAATTCGAGCGCGCAACGGCCGCCGGCGCCGGCGGTACTTCCGAGCACTGGCGGAGGAAACCAGATCAATGTAGCCGGCAACCTCTTGGCCAGGGACTATCCCAGCTCCGAACTCGCAACCCCGGAACTCGTCAGTTTCCGTGCCTCGGATGGAGTCGAAGCGCACGGCCAATTGTTCAAGCCGGCCGGCGGCGCGGCCCGGCGCCCTGCAGTCGTCTACATTCACGGCGGAGGCCCGCGCCAGATGTTGCTGGGATTCCATAATCGCTGGGAATATGCGAACGACTATGCAGCCAACGAATATCTGGCGAGCCGCGGCTTCATCGTCCTCTCGGTGGATTACCGCTTAAGCGTCGGGTACGGCCAGGCGTTTCAGTTTGCCGAGAACACGGGAGCGCGGGGCGCAGAGGAATACCGGGACATTCTGGCCGGAGGCAAGTATCTCCAATCGCGGCCAGACGTCGATCCGAATCGAATCGGCGTCTGGGGAGCCTCATTGGGCGGCTACCTCACGGCACTCGCTCTCGGACGCAACTCCGATGTTTTCGCCGCGGGCGTCGATGTGCACGGCGTCGAGGACCGGCTCCCTGCCGTGAACACCACAACGCTCGCTCATGCCATCGTCGGCGACGGCATCACCGAGGCGGATTTGAAAAAGGCGCTGCAGGTGGAATTCGAATCGTCCCCGATTGCGGCGATCAAGACCTGGAAGTCGCCGGTGCTGCTGATCCACGGTGATGACGACCGTACGGTCGAGTTCCATCAGACGGTCGATCTGAAGCAGCGGCTCGTCGAGAGAGGCGTGAAGGTCGAGGAGCTTGTGCTGCCCGATGACGTGCATGACGCGCTTTTGTGGAGAAATTGGAAGACGTCGATTACGGCGATGGCGGAGTTTTTCGAGAGGACTCTCCAACCGAAAAGCGGAAATTAGCAAAGGATCTTATTGCACCATTGCAACATTGGAAGTTTTTGCAGTTCTAAAGTTGAAATTCAGGTCGTAAGTTTTAGTTTTTTTGACACACTTGTTTAGCCGCAGATGACGCAGATGGGGCACATTCTAAGCCGTCTTGTTGCGCCCCCATCTGCGTCATCCGCGTCATCTGCGGCTAAACAGGTTTGGTTGCGGCATAGCCGCGCTATGCCTTTTGTGGCTAATTTTCAAATATATCCATGGGACACAGCGTCAGGCGTTCGCACATCCCGCCCGTAACGAGATAGGTATTCTCCACTCCGACGCCGCCGAGACCCGGATAAAACACTTTCGGTTCGACAGCGAAAACCACTCCCGGCTCGAGCGGCGAATCGAACTTCGGAGCGATCACTGGAGTCTCGTCCAGCTCCAGCCCCACGCTGTGCGCGACAAAGCGGACCTGGTTCTCTCCGGCGCCCATGAAATGTCTTGAGAACGGAGTTTTGGCCACGCGGTCGAGAATATCCTGGTAGATCCGGCTGGGTATATTCCCCGGCCGCAGCTGGTCTTCAATCCAGCTGTTCAATTCCAGAATGTACTGATGCGTGTCCCGCATCTGCTGCGAGACGGAGCCTACCGAGTACGTTCGGGAGCCATCCGCGATATATCCGGCATATCCGCCGCAGATATCGATCATCACCGGCTCGTTGCGTTTGAGCGTTCTGCGGCTGCCCATCATCGGCGCCGCCGGATACAGCCCGCGCACGCCGACGGGCCCATCGAAGGCGTGCGGATATGCCGCCGTCTCGGCAAAAGAAACGGCGCCGTAATGCATCTCCATATTGAAGCGCCGCACGCGCGTGAAACCCTGGTGCCCTGCCATCCGCAGAACGTACTCGATTCGCGCTGCCAGTTCGAACTCCGGCAGTCCTTCGTGCAACTGCGACGGGATGTCCAGGAACATGGTGTCGAGCTGCTTTGCCGCGCGGCGGATGCATTCCACTTCATAAGGCGTCTTGACTCCGCGGGCATTGCGGACGGGAGTGGATCCATCGACGATCTTCGATTTCGCAAAATGCTTCGATACCTGTTGAAACGTGGCGACAGGGAGGACATCCGTCTCGAAGCCGACGGTCTCGCCCGGATTCGGAATCAGCGCCGGCAGATCCGAATACGTCTTCAAGGGAACGATGTTCCTGACTGCCGATTCGGTTTTCGCCCGTTCAAAACTCTTCCGGACCGCCAGTAACGGCTCGCCCTCGCGCGGAAACCACAAGACGCCGTTCTGCAATGTGCCTGTCAGGTAGAACTGATCAACATTCTGCAGAATCACCAGCGAATCACAATCCATGAATCGCCGGACCTTTACCCATCGTCGTTCGAGTTCTTCGCGCGGCACGTACTCCGTGAGTTCCATGAAGCTCATGATAATATACGCGTCGGCAAAGTGATCGGGAACAGGAACACAAGAAGCACAAGAGGCACAAGATGTTTTGCGCCTCTTGTGCTTCTTGTGTTCCTGTTTTCCTGCGCTCACGCACCGCAGCCACCGAAGGCCGGCCCGCCACAGCGCATCATCTCCATCGTGCCGAGTGTTACAGAAGCGCTCTTTGCTTTCGGCCTGGCAGACAAGGTGATCGGAGTAAGCAACTTCGATCGCTTCCCTCCGGAGGTCGAAACAAAGCAACGAGTCGGCGGGCTCATCGATCCGGACATCGAGAAGATCATCGCGATGCACCCGGACCTGGTGATCACCTATGGAACACAGGACGGTTTGCAACAACACCTCCGGGCTGTGGGCATTCCGACCTTTCCTTACGTTCACGGAAACGTCGAACAGACGCTGCAATTCATGCTGGATCTTGGAAAGGTTGCCGGCGCGGAAGAGGCTTCACAACAGATGGTCCAGGGACTTCGCAAGACGTTCGATGATGTGCGTGCCCGCGCACCCGTCGTGGCGCCCAAGGTTCTGCTCGTCCATAGCCGGGAGGCCGGCACGCTCGGGTCTTTTTACAGCGCCGGCCGGCGCGCCTTTCAGCACGACCTGATCGAGATGGCGGGTGGCCGCAATATTTTCGGGGACGTGGATCAGGAGACGATTCAACCCACGCTGGAAGACGTCATCAGCCGGAAACCCGACATTATTGTGGAGACACTGACACCGCCGGTCGATCCTGCTGCCGCCGCCCAACGCAAAAAGGACTGGGAAAAGCTCGGCTTGGCGAAAGGCCGGATCTATATCGAAGGAGAATCGTACTTTCTGGTCCCAGGCCCGAGCCTTGGGCTCGCGGCACAAAGACTATCGGAGATTATTCGGGGGAAGTAGGGATTCGGGGCCGAATTGGAGGTTGTATCATTCGAGGTTTTTCCAGTTCTCAATTTGAAATGCAGAAACCTCGAATGATACAACCTCCAATAGGGTCCTTTAGGATCAGATAGCGGCTCTTACACCCCAAGCCACCAGGTGCAACTCATCCACCTGTTCCACCTTGAACTGCGGCAGACCGGCGGCATCCAGTTGCGCGCGGACATCATCCACCGTATATGCCGCATGGAGCGAGGCAACGAAGTCGCGCTGGAGGATGTCCGGGGCGTCCTTCGCGTGCGCATTCACCAGTCGAACCACGCTGTCGTGATCGGGAGGGCGGAGCAGATCGACCATCAGCACCGGTGATCCAGGCTTCACGCACTTCGCGGCGGTTCTCCACAAAGCGACCGGATCGCCGAAGTGGTGAAGCAGGCTGTTGCAGATGATCGCGTCAAACTCTTGCGTCTCAAGCGCCGCATCCGGCAGAAAATGATTCACGAGCGTGATGCGGGACTCGAGGTGCTCCTGCTTCACTCGCCGTCTGCCGTACGCCAGCATCGCCTCGGAGCCATCGACGCCCACAGCGACGACCAACGGAAAGGCTTTCACAAACCGCACGGTTACGTCTGCGGGCCCGCATCCCAGGTCGAGCGCCTGGCCGCTGACAAACTTCGGAAACCTTTCGCGGAAATAGCCGGCAATCTTTCCGTGCGATTCACTCCAATCTGCCGCGGCATATGCCGCGGCCTGATCCTGTTCGTCCATCAATTCAGGTTCCGGTCTACGTTCCATGAACTGTGAGTAGTACCTCATCCACGGAGATATCTTCAAGGTTCGATTTCCAGATGACTCTTGCGCGGCGCCCGATGGGCCCCCATGTCCGCGGATCTGTCGGTCCGAAAAGCGCGAGGGTCGGGCAGCCGATATAGGCGGCAAGATGGGTGATGCCGGAATCATTGCCGATGAACATCCGGCAGCGCGCGATCTCCCTCATGAGTTCAACGAGCGGCAGTTCCGAAGATATCCGTCGCGTTCCGGGCAGACGGCGCTGCAGTTTCGGAAAGTACGGCCAATTTTTCGCGCGGCTGCCGCTGCCGGGATGGATCAGGATCTCCCCGTCCGTGGAATCCCACAGGTCCGGCAGATCCGGCCTCCCCAGATGCAAAGTCCGCAACAGATGATCCGCGGCATGACCGGCTGCGGGAAAGGGCTGCTCGCATGCCACGTTAGGAATCCCCGAGGCACGCAGATTGTCGGCGAGGACCGGATCTTTCATCCAGACAACGGCGGCATCGAACTCCAGATCCGGGAGTTCCGGGAGGGGCTCGTAAAAGAGGCGCGACCAGGGCCGGGTGTCGATGGAATAGGTTGCATCGACCGCCACGAAGGCTCCTGCCAAGGCCAGCGTGGAGGCGTTGCCGACCAGTGTAAACCGCGCATTCGAATGGACTTTCTGTATGGCAGCCAGAGCCGGCAGATTGAAAACAAAGTCGCCGACGGCACACATCCGAACGACCAATATTTTTCTCATTCTTTACAAAACCCGCGCCGGGCGTGGACTTCAAGCCGCTTCACCCTTGACGGAGGTCCGGATTATCGTTACAATGTTGTGGTTTCGGTAGGAATTAATGGATACATTTGAGATAGGCGATAAAGTTGTATACCCCAACCACGGTGTTGGAATCATCGAAAAGATTTCGAATCGCTTAGTTGCAGGTAAATTCGAGCGATTTTACCTCCTCAGGATCTGTTCCAACGACATTCTCGTCATGGTGCCCACGGCGAACGCGGGAGACGTTGGGCTTCGTAAGATCATAGAGCGCCGCGACGTCGAACAACTCCTTTCGTTTCTAGCAAGTAATCAATTCTTCAGCCAAAAAGACTGGAAAGACCGCTTCAAGGAGAACTCCGAGAAAATGCGCTCGGGTTCGATTGCCCATGTTGCCGAAGTCTTTAAGAATCTGGTGTATCTTAGCAGGGTAAAGCCACTGTCGTTCCGCGAAAAGCGGATGCTGGATCGAGCTCGATTCCTCCTTATTTCCGAGCTTTCCACGGTCATGAATCTGGCCGAGCTGGAAATCGAGGACCGGATCGAGAAAGCCGTCACGAAAGCGTGCGGCAAAGTTCCAGTGGCCTAAAACCCACTCCTTAATGGTTACGATCCTAATTCTGCCCCTGCTTGCCTTTTTTCTGTTGTCCGCGTTCTTTTCCCTGTCCGAAACGGCAATCTTCGCAAGCAACAAGTATAAGGTCCGGCACCTTGCATCTCAGGGCAATAAGCCGGCGCAGACGCTCGCCGCCTGGCTGGAGTCTCCGGAAAGACTGCTGGCGACGCTGCTCCTCGGAAGCAACTTCGCCAATATCGGCGCGGCGACCGTCTCGGCTGCGATTGTCTCGCGATTTGTCTTCAGCCCCCAGGCACTCAACATTGCGCTCGCCGCCGAAACCATCGTTCTGACCCTCCTGATTCTCCTCTTTTGCGAGCTCGGACCGAAGGCGCTGGCAGCGCGATACCCCGAACGGATCGGCATGAGAGTGGTGCTGCCGATCGAAGTCGCCATGCGGCTGTTCTATCCGGTGACAAAGTATGGAATCAAGATCGCCGGCCTTTTCTTCCGCAGTGTGCGCCACATCCCGGATGCGGCAGCCGGCGCGTCCGACGCGGAACTGCGGGCGTTGCTCAACAGCAAGACCCAGGAACATGCGCGAATGCTTGAACGCGTTCTCGAATTTTCCGAACGGCAGGTCAAAGACGTGATGGTCCCGCGAATGGAAGTCACCGCGATCGACATCAACACGCCGTTCGAGGACATGCTGCTCATTGTCGAGAGCACCCGTTATTCGCGTTTTCCGATCTACCAGGGCGTGCTGGACAACGTCGTCGGCATTTTGCACGGCAAGGACCTGATGCCCTATCTGCATCATCCGAAAACATTCCGGCTGTCGCAGCTTCTGCGGAAGCCGGTTTTTGTTCCGGATACGGCGCGGCTGAACAATGCCGTGCGGCTGCTTCAAAATGCCCAGACCCATCTTGGCATCGTCGTCGATGAACACGGAGGCGTCGAAGGCATCGTGACACTCGAGGACCTCATCGAACAGATTGTCGGCGAGATTCAGGATGAGCACGATGTCGAAGTGGATTCCGTTGCGCCTCAAGCCGACGGCAGTATGCGCATCGATGCCAGCATTTCGGTCCGGGAACTCAACGAAAGACTGACGCTGAACATCCCTGAAAACGGCCAGTATGTGACGCTGGCGGGTTTCCTGCTCGCAAGATCCGGACACATCATGAAAGAAGGGGAGGAAATCGTCTTCGAGGATTGCGTGTTCCGCGTGGAGCAGATGATCGGCCGCCGCATCATGCGCGTCCGGATGACGCGGGTCGTTCCTGTCGGTATTCCCAAACCGGCGTAGGGAGTTGCCCCTAATCCCCCTGTCGAATCTTCGCGAGGATGTCGAAGAATGAAGGGAACGAAATCCCGACGCAACCCGGGTTCTTGATTGTGACCGGCCCGTCAGCAACCAGCCCGGCGACCGCAAAGGCCATCGCAATGCGATGATCCCCGAAGGAATCGACCACTCCGCCGCGCAGGGTCTGCCTTCCAGGCACAAACAATCCGTCCGGATACTCTTCCACTTCGGCGCCCAGAGCACGAAGGTTTGTCGCGACGGCGCGGATACGATCGCTTTCCTTCACGCGAAGCTCCGACGCATCACGGATGCGAATACCGTTCTGCGTACGGGTGCCGAGGACAGCGAGGACAGGAATCTCGTCAATGACATTCGGAATCCACGAACCGCCGATCTCCAACCCGAGGATGTCCGAATTCTCGACGATAATATCGCCGGCCGCTTCGCCGCCTGCGGCCGACAGGCCGGCAACTGCAATCCTGGCGCCACGATCCTCGAGAAGATGGACCAGACCGGAGCGCGTCGGATTCAGCCCGATATTCGTCAGCGCCAGGCGCGATCCCGGAACGATCAAGGCGGCAATGATGAAAAAAGCGGCCGAGGACGCATCTCCAGGCACGGTGAACTCCCTGCCGCGCAGCGGATGGCCGCCGTCAATCTCGATCGTGTTCGGGGACGTCCGGATGCGGGCTCCGAATTCCGCCAACGCAAGTTCCGTATGGTTGCGGGAAGGAACCGGCTCGTAGACGAGCGTCGTGCCAGCGGCATAAAGGCCTGCAAGCAGCACACACGATTTGAGCTGCGCGCTGGGAATAGGCAGCGTGAAGTCGATCGGCTTGAGACGGCCGCCGCTGACCTTCAACGGCAGATAGTTGTCGTCTCTGGCCTCGATCGACGCGCCGAAACGCCGGAGCGGATCGATAACCCGCTTCATCGGCCGCCGTGAGAGCGATTCGTCACCTGTGAATTTAGTTTCGAAGGAAAAGCCCGAAACCAGGCCGGCCATGAAGCGGACCGTCGTGCCCGAATTGCCGGCGTCGAGCCCGGCGGCTGGTTTCTCGAGACCGTGAAGCCCGCGGCCTTTTATGGTGACCGTCGAGCCCTGTCGATCGATCGTCACGCCCAGCCGGCGGAGACATTCGAGCGTGCTGGCGCAATCGGCGCTCTCCGCAAAATTGCGGATGACTGTCGTTCCCTCGGCAATGGCCCCCATCATCGCCAGACGGTGACTGATCGCCTTATCTCCCGGAACTGTTGTGGCCCCGCCGAGTCTCACGGCTGGCGTGATTTCCAGACGATCAGCATGTGACATATGCCTCAGGGTAGCATGGTCATTGACTTTGAAAAACCCTCGTGTTACCAAGGTTCGATGACTTCGAAGCCCAGGAGCTTCCAGCTGACAATCCCGAGCCGGCTCGAAGAGATGGAAACAGTTCATAGCTTGGTTCAGCAGGCCATCACCGAATACAAACTGAGCGACGACATGGCGCACTGGATCGAACTCACGATAAGCGAGTCGATGATCAATGCCATTCAGCACGGCAACAAAGCCGATCCCGCCAAGCAAGCCACTCTCAAGATCTCATCCAATGGAGACAGCATCGAAATCATCGTCGAAGATCAGGGCGGCGGATTCAAAATGGACAAGGTTGCCGATCCCACCGACACGGCTAATCTGCTGAAGCCCAGCGGACGCGGGATCCTGATTATTCGATCCTTTATGGACGAAGTGGATCTGTCGCAGCGTGAGGGCGGCGGATGCCGGCTTCGGATGGTCAAGAAGCTTCGGGGAGATGCCGAATGAGCCTGGTGCTCAAGCCGCGGCGCCTGGACGACGTCGTCATTTTAGATCTCAGCGGCCGCATTACCATGGGTGAGGGCACGCTTGTCCTGCGCGGACATATTCAGAAGCTGCTCAGCGCAGGCGACCGTAAATTTCTTCTGAATCTTGCGGACGTCAACTACATCGACAGCTCGGGCCTTGGCGAACTCGTCAGTTCGTTTACAACTGTCCGCAACCAGGGCGGGCTGCTCAAGCTGCTGAACCTCACAACCCGTGTGCAGGACCTGTTGCAGATCACAAAGCTGCTGACTGTGTTCGAAGTCTTCAACAGCGAGGCCGAAGCGCTGAAGACCATGAAGTAAACCGCGATCACGCCGCGGTTAATGATGAATCATCGGACGCCGGCGCGGCCGGCGCGACCGTTTCTCCCGCAGTCTGGACGGGCGGATACGGCTTCAGGACCTCGACGAAATCCCTCACCTCGCGTCCGAATGTCCGCAGCGTGCGTTTTGCGCTGCCGATAGCCGCGGCTCTCAGGATTTCCGTACTCCGGGTCATCCGCTCCACCCTGGGATCTTTCTCTTCCGGGCAGATCGTCGCGATGTTGATTCCGTCCGGCACGGGCTCGAGTCCCAACACGATATCGCGTACCGCGTTCTCCCTCACATGAGTACCGCAGAACGCCTTCATTAACTGAGAACTGCCGCGCGCGCATCGCATATTGAAGAGGCGCTGTTCCAGCCGGCTCGGAACACACTCTCTGAAGCTGGCGGGGCGGGTCAAAAGTACCAGCAGGTCCGTGCATCCGGATGCCATTGCCTCCAGCACAGGCAACGGATTGATCAATCCGCCATCGAAGCAGTCGCGGCCGTCGACCGGAACAAGTCCGTTGTAGAAGAGCGGCATGGCTGCGCTCGCTTTCAGCAGGGTGAGCAACGGCGTCGAACTGGATTGGGCTTCCGTCAGGAAGGCTTCGCCTGTACAGGCATCGGCGATCGTAATCAGCAGCCTGGATCGCGAGGCAAGAACCTTGTCGACACGCAACGGGCGTTCGCAGGCGATGATCGAGTTGAAGAGATCATCGATGTCGACGATCTTCCTGTGCCACAACCGGCGAATGAAGCGTGTGTTATTGATCTTTTGATAGTAGATCGTCGTGGCGTAAGCGGCCTGGCCCGCCAGAAAATATGCGGCATTCACGGCTCCCGCGGAGGCGCCGTAGACCTCGTCGAATAAATGCGTCATTCCGAGTTCTTCAAGACCCATCAGTGCGGCGCACGAAATGACGCCTCTCATGGCGCCGCCCTCGACGATTAAACCGACCTTGCGGCCATCAGCAGGCGGTTTGCCCCGCTGCCACCAATATGCCCGCTCATTGAGCAAATCGATTGTGCCGCTGGGATTTACGCCATGAATCATTACATCCATGTACCCTTCCCCGTTCTCTATGTTGCAGTTCAGATTCCTTATGCAGCGCCTAAGTCTATTTGGACGTGGGGGCCCGACTTTTGGATCTATACTTTATGACTATGCGCGAGCCCCCTTTGTTCTTATCGCCAGTGTATTGTTGGCTTTCCCGTCATCCGGCCACCTGGAATCCCTGCCGGGCACGACTGCCGACGGCGCGCATTGGCGGATGGTAAGCGAGCTTTCCGAGAGTGGCGGCCGATTCCAACAGCAATTCACGTCGAACGAAGACTCGTTCCAATCGGTCATCCCTGCATTGAAAGACGGCGGGGTGTGTAAAAACGGCTTCATCGTGGACATCCGGCGCGACTAGGGCCGCTCAGATTTCGCCGATCGCCGCCGGCCGGAAACGAACGGGATAGCGTATTAATTAACAACGATGAAAGTTCTCGGGAAAATAGCTCTCGCGGCTGCCGCTTTGGGCGGGGTGGCAGCGGTATGGTTCACTATCGATTTTCGGCGGCCGGTCTCCGCGGACATTCGAGATTTTGATCCGGCAGAGGTGGCTCGGCTGGACACCGAGATGTGGCGGTCGTACTACGCGAAGGAGCATCTGAAGCTCTTCAACCAGCTCATCTCTCTGTTGCGCACGCAATATCGCATGACGGCAACGCAATCGTATGTTGCCGCCTTTCACGCGGCGAAGAGCGCATTTGTTTTTAAAGACGGGCAAACCCGGACAGACTATGAACGCGCCCTCCCGGACCTGCTCGACTACTATCAGGCGATCCGCAAAGTCAGCAAAACTCCGTTCGACGTCCAGCGGGCGGCCAGGCTCGAACTCGCATGGTGGATTGTGCATCGGCAGAGATCGCGCCATGCTGCCGGGGACCTGGATAGCGCGCTCGCCAAGCTCGCCGGCGAACTCTATCAGCTTCCGGCAGCCAGATTCGCCGAACATGCGCGATACCGCGCCGAGGCCATGATCATACGCGATGATTCGACCGAACGCGGCCAGCTGACCGAAGCAGAATGGCAGCATATTCACGATCTGCTTCAGCGCTCCTGGCTCTCGCTTTGGCAGGCAGTGAATGCTCCGTACCAAACGAAAACCTGAGGTTTTTAGCCGCAGATGA
>DASXLG010000221.1 GCA_036496425.1 Terriglobia bacterium
GGAAGCCGCCGAGCAATTTCCCCGTACTTCGTATAAGATAGAAGATTCAAGGAAAATTTCATGCAGAACGCGTTGTTGACTAAATTTACGACTAAACACCAGCGGACGGATCTTCCGACATTCCGCCCCGGCGACACCATCCGGGTTCACGTCAAGATCAAGGAAGGCGACAAAGAGCGCATCCAGGTCTTCGAAGGTGTCTGCATCGCCCAGAAACACGGCGGCGTTCGCGCAACCTTCACCGTCCGCAAAATTTCTTTCGGACATGGCGTGGAACGCATCTTCCCGCTGCACTCGAAGGTCATCGACAAGGTCGAAGTGGTCCGGGCGGGACGCGTCCGCCGCGCCAAGCTCTATTACATCCGCGAGCTGCGCGGGAAGGCGGCACGCATCAAAGAAGCGAAAGCCACCGCCGAGTAGGCAAAAGAGGAGCGGCCGCAAGGCGCAGGCATCGAGTCTTGCGCCTTTGCGGCGAACTTACCGTCCAACGCATGAATCGCCTTCTGGGAGTTTCCTTCATCCTCTTCTGCTTCGAGATCGGCCTCTTCCTCGTCTTTGTACCGTGGTCCGGCCTCTGGGAACACAACGTCCTCCTGCTCTATCTCCCCATGCGCGGTTTTCTGCTGAACAATTTCGTTCGCGGCGCCGTCTCCGGCCTGGGCGTCGTCGATCTGTTTCTCGGTCTGGGCGAACTCAATCGTTTCTGGAAATCATTTAAAATCGTCAAAGGATGATCCGGTATTACGTCACGGACCGCCGCCGCGGCGATATCCTGGTCTGCGCGGAACGCGCGGTTCACGACGGCGTCGATATGATCCAGATCCGGGAAAAAGACCTTCCGGCCCGGGAATTATTCGAGCTGGCCTCCAGGCTTCGCACTCTCGCCGCCGGAACAAAAACGCGCATCCTCGTCAATGATCGTCTCGACATCGCGCTCGCCGCCGGCCTCGACGGCGTCCATCTTCCCGGCAACGGCCTGCCGCCCGAACGCGTGCGCGGACTGGTACGGATGGTTGGCATGTCGGTACACTCCATCGCCGAAGCCGTCCAGGCCGAACGCGCTAGCGTGGACTTCGTTGTTTTCGGTCCGGTCTTCGATTCGCCCGGAAAAACAGCCGTCGGCCTCGAACCGCTGCGGAACGTGGCCGCGGCCGTGAAGATTCCGGTGCTCGCCATCGGCGGCGTCACCCTGATGACTGCCGGCGAAGTCTTGAACGCCGGCGCCGCCGGCATTGCCGGCATCCGTCTTTTTCAGCATCACGCATGACGATGGAGCGAAACTTGCACAACGCAATCCTCGATAACTCAAAGGAGGATTGCCGATGAAGTCTTGCCTGGTTGCGCTGATCACCATAACCCTAATGATTTCGCAGATCGCGTACGCTCAAGCCCCCATTGTTTCCAAAGATGAACTGAAGCAGGCCCTCGTCGATTCCGCAAAAACCAGGAAAGAAAACCTCGATCAGGTTCGTTCCTTCTTTTCCGGCAATGGACCGGACCAGGCGCTCCAGTCCGCGCACATCGCCCCCGAACGTGTTCAGAAAGCGGTTTCTGCTCTGGACGATAACGAACTGGCCAGACTCGCCGATCAAACCCGCCATATCCAGAATGATTTCGCCGCGGGAGCCCTGAACAATGAGCAGATCACCTACATTCTGATCGCGCTGGCGACGGCGGTTATCGTTCTTATATTGGTGAAGTGATCCGGGCCGCCTTACTTGTTCTTCAAGCGGTTCAGCTCGCTGCCGGACTGTGGCTGGACGTTCCGTTCGTCCATCAGAGCAAAAACGGCTGTGGTTCGGCATCCATCTGGATGGTGATGCAGTACTGGAAACATCCTGCCACTCCGGATGTCGAGAATATCCAGCGCCGGCTTTACTCGAAACCGGTCGAAGGAATCTACGCCCGCGACATGGAGCGCTACCTGAAGGAACACGGTTTTCAGGTGTTCACGTTCAATGCCGGATGGGACGATCTGGCCGCGCATATCTCGAAGGGGCGTCCGCTCATCGTTTGCCTCGAGCGGAACGCCCATGGGATCCCGCTGCATTACGTCGTCGTCGTGGGCGTCGATTCCGCTCAGGACCTCGTCTGGATGAACGATCCCGCCGAGCGCAAACTCGTTCCGATGCGCCGCGGCGAATTCGAGGCCGATTGGAAAGCCACGGACAACTGGACACTGCTGGCGCTGCCCATCCAGGAAGCGGGCCAGACCGAAACTCCGCCGCCGCTCCGGGCCGCGCTCGATCCTTCGGAATTGGAGCTGGCGAGTGCGGCTTTCCGGACGAAGGATTTCGCGGGCGCCGAACAACATCTGAAATCGGTTCTGCGCGCCCGGCCTGAAGACGAGTTCGCCAACGACTTTCTGGCGGCGTCGTATCTGCTCGACGGGAATCTCGACGCGGCGCTGAAATACTGGAACCGTGTGGGCAAGCCGCGGCTCCGCGGCGTCCGCATCGATCCTCCGCTCCGGATCGACCCGGTGCTGCTCGATCACACCTTCGCGTTCTCGCGCGCCGCCGAACTCGATGCCCGGGAATATGACGCAACCCGCGCCCGCCTCGATGCGCTTGGAATTTTCCCGCGCTACCATTTCGAGTTGACGCCCGCCGATGGCGACGACTTCGACATCACGCTTCACGCCTCCGAGCGCAACGGCGCGAATTACCTCGCCTGGTTGCGCGGAATGCCGTACCAGACGGTGTATCCTGCCTGGTGGAATCTTCGCCGGCGGGCCATCAACATCGAATCGCTTGTCCGCTGGGACGCTCAGAAAAAGCGCGTCAACGTTTCCCTCACGTCGCCGCTTCGGCTGAATTCCAGCCTCAGCTACCGGATCAACCTCGATGCCCGCGATGAGAACTGGCAGCTTCCCACCGCCGGCTTCAATATGAAGCGCGCAGAACTCTCCGGCTCCACCGATGCGATCCTGAATGATGCCTGGACCTGGACAAACGGCGCCGCGCTTACCCGGCGTTCGTTCACCAATGCGTATACCGGCGGGCGCGCGATTTCCTACAACAGCGGGCTGCGTCATTCCCTGCTGAAAGTGCCGGAAAAGCGGCTGACGATCGATAGCGCGATTTCTGCCGGCGTTGGAAAATTCTTCGCGCAGCCTGCCGGCCGTTTCGTTCAAACCCAGGGCGATGTCTCCGCCCGCTGGTCCGATGCCAGCGTGCGGCTGCGCGGTGGAAAGAGTTTCGGCGACCTGCCTTTCGACCAGTTGTTCGTTCTCGGCGTCGATCGCGACAGCGATCTCCGGCTGCGCGGCCATCCCGCAACGTCGCCGGACGGCCGGAAAGGGGCGGCTCCCGTGACCCGGGATTTCATTCTGATGAATGCCGACTTCACCAGGCCGCTGTTCGACAAATCCCTGTTCGGGGTGCGCGCCGGACCGTTCCTGGACGCCGCGCGCATCGGGTCAGGATCTCCGTGGCTGGTGGACAGCGGAGTTCAACTGAAGGTCTCGGTGATGGCCGCCTTCACCTTCAGCGTTTCGGCGGGATGGGATGTGCGCGGAGGCAGCCACGCGCTCTTCATCGACAGCGCGCGCTAATCCCCTTCGACCGGCGCCAGTTCGAAACCGAAGAATTGTTCGCTGGCGCCGTCGGCAAAACGGACGCGGTAGCGATACACGTAATCGCCGGAATGGCGGACTTCGGCGACGATGCCGCGCCGTTCACGATGCACTCCCGGCCCGACCACGACCACACGGTCGCCGGCCTTGAATTTCGGCCGCTGTTCCTGTGGATTACGAAGCATCACTCAGTGAACATCCGAAGTATGGAGAATAGATACACGTATCTGTACGCTAACAAACAGAATCCATCATCGGCTATAACGCATTTTTCATGGCATTTCAGGTGGCAGCGGCGTTCCGCTGCCGGTGAGAAATTTCAGGCGGCGCGCTGCGGAACGTTTTCCGAACAGACTTCGCACAGGAACACCGGTCCGGGAACATAGACCACGCTGTGGCAGCGGGAGCACTTGTGCGGGTGCAGAATCGGCTCGTCGGTGGGAATCATGTACTCCTTCCCCGGCGGCAGGCCGCAGAGTGCGCATTGCGCGGGCAGAGGCTCCGGCCTTCGAAACCACGTTCCAACTTTATTGAATAACGACGACATGACCGGCCTCCACGCTTTCGAAAAGCAGCTTGATTTCCAAACTGCGCGTGCTCTTGTTCACTGCCCCGAACGCAGCCTCCGGATCAGTTCCGCGTCGGCCGGCGGAAACTCGAACTGACTGAGTTCTGAAGGCTTAACCCATCGCATGTCCGCCACGTCGAGAGCCTGCGGCTCGCCCCCGAGGATCGAACAGTCGAAGAAATGCAGCCGCACGGATTTCGCAGGGTATGCGTGTTCGACAGTAAAAAATTCGCGCCCAACCGCGATATCGACCCCGAGTTCCTCCCGGATCTCGCGCTCAAGCGCCGCTTCATAAGACTCCCCGGCTTCCACCTTCCCGCCCGGGAATTCCCATAGCCCGCCAAGATGGACATGCCCCTGCCGCTGCGTGATCAGGATTTTTTCATCGCGCCGGATGATCGCCGCAACAACATCAACAGTCATTGTCGGCCGCCAATCTTCGATAAGGCCTGAAGCCGAGCAGACAATCGCTCCGGCGCAGGACATCCATAAAGCGCCGGTAGTCTTTGCTTTTAAGCCGGAGGAGTTCCGCCATGGTCTTGTCGCATTTTAACGAAGTCATGCCCAAATCCCTTAAACCGAATACTGCATATTTAATGTGCTGGTTTCGGTGTCCACCTTCTTCACGAAAAATATTTCTTCCTCTTGTAAACGTTTCCGGCCTGACGATTGTTAACAATTTGAAATATGTCGACGATTAGAGCGATGTCCGGAATCGAGAGGCCGCAATTTACGCCGGAGGTGGAGGTTCTTTTCCGGGAGCATTCCCGATTGGTCTATAGGACCGCTTGTGTGGTGACTGGAAACAGGGAAGACGCCGAGGACGTTCTTCAGACTATTTTCTTGCGGCTCGCCCGTGCGGTGCCGGACGCGCTCTACAAAAACCCTGCCGGATATCTTTACAGGGCGGCCGTCAACGTTTCTTTAAATAAAATTCGACTTCAGCGGCGTCAGGTGTTGACCGGAGACTTTCACTTTCTCGACGTCGCGCAAAGTCCGCCTGGCTCGAAGGTCGATGAAGGGACTGTCCGGCGGCTCCACGAGGCGATCTCAACTCTCTCGCCGCGCACAGTCGAGATTTTGATCCTGCGCTATGTTCACGACTATACGGAACCCCAAATCGCCAAGTTACTGGGTAGAGCGCGCAGCACGATCACTGTGACGCTGTTCCGGGCGCGGAATCGGCTGCGGACATTGCTGGTGGCTTCCTCGAATGGAGAAAAGAAATGAGCGAAGAACAAAACATCGCAATTGCGTTGAAATGTCTTTTGCCATCGGACGAACAGACGGAACAGGCTTGCGGACGGGTATCCGAACGTCTGCAGTCCACTGTCGCTTGGGAAGAAGACGCAAGAGGCGACGAGCTGTTCTCGACCAAACCCGGTTTCCCGTGGCAGCGGACGATAGCGATAACCGCGGCCGGGCTCATATTGATGATTATCTCGGCCTCAGTTTTACAGGTCCTGCGCTCCAGGGGCACTCTTGACTCACGAATCGTGCGGTCGAACGACGCGAACAAGATAGTGAACCTTTCCGATGGGTCTCAAATCGAGATGCGGGCATACTCCGAAATGGCGCTGGAAAATGCCGACGATGGACTGCGCGTTCGTTTAAATGACGGCGGTGTGATCATCCATGCCGCAAAACAACGACACGGGCATCTCTACGTCGAGACAGCGGACGTTTTGGTTTCTGTCACTGGTACCGTGTTCTTTGTGTCTGCCGAAACATCGGGTTCACGCGTCGCGGTGATCGAAGGAAGTGTGCAGGTGCAGCAAGGCACGCAATCGTCGGAGCTCACCGCCGGCAAGCAGCTTTCGACAAGAGCAACCATGTCTGCGATTGCAATTGCGGAGGAGATCTCGTGGAGTCGAAGAGCTCCAGAGTATCTAGCTTTACTGCCTCAGGCCAAAGAACAGGCACCTGCGATTCAGCCAGTCAACCCGCCCGGCGGTGCAAATTCGACCGGTACCGCCGCTTTTGAGGTTGCTTCAATCCACATCGCCGATCCCAGCCGGGGTGGAGGGCGCGGAGCCGGACCCCAGGCGTGCGGAGGAGATATCCAACTCGAGCCGAGGCGATTTATAGCGAACGCCGTGACACTTTACCGGCTCATTGCCATTGCTTATGGAAAGGATTGCATCTTTCTTGAACAGAACGGGGATTTGCTCCAGGGCGGACCGGATTGGGTCCGTTCGGACGGCTTTGTCATCCAAGCGCTGATGCCCGAAGGCTCTCCGGTATACATACGGCCTCAACTGGATACGGGGCATGCGCCTATTCTTCAAAGAATGATCCTTACTTTATTAGCCGATCGTTTCAAGCTTGCGGTGCGAACCGTAACGAAAGAAATGCCGGTCTATTCTTTGTTGCCCATAACAGGGACAACGAAACTTGTTCCATGGAAAGAGGGTGAGCCATCTCGGGGATTCGTTGGAATGGCTGGAAGAGGCGAACAGAGATCCTTCCATATTATGGGCGGCAAGAAATCGATGGCCGATCTGGCAGTCCAACTACAGGATGCTACCAGGCGAACCGTTCTGGACCGCACTGGCATATCGGGAGAATTCAACTACGACATCCAATATGCCCCGATTGGCAGCCAAGTCGGAGCGGAGACCGACGGGCTTTCGGGCCCATCTCTATTTACTGCCATTCAGGAACAACTCGGCCTCAAAGTAGAAGCAACGCGCGCGCCTGTTGAGGTACTGACGATTGACCGCGCCCTTAGACCATCGGAGAACTGATATTGAGCGACATGTCAATCGTGAGACTTCAGCGGATCGAACGAGAAAGTCAAGGTCGGCGTGCTTGTCATTGCCCACGTCGAGAGAGTCTCTTCCGAGACCTCAGGTTACCTGGGTAAGGAGGTCTTCGGCTCGATCCTCGGCAAGCATTCTCCATGATCAGTTTCATTGCCTGGTATTGTTCCGAACCGCGCCTTTCCTTCAGTCGGGTTGTTGTCTTGCCCGAGAAGCACCTGGAACCGATGTGAGGCATGATGAACAAAGCAGGAGGGACCATGTCTTTATTCACGCCGTTCGGAGCAAACGACGACCTTAAACGGCGGTCGCCCTCCAAATCGAAGCGGATGAAGATCGATCAGCCGATTGCGGAGCGTGCATTTATGCTGTTCCGGCGTGACGGCACATCTCTGCCTGTTACCGTTCGCCTTGGCGCACCTTTCGTCGGCAAAGCGTCGAAGCCACCGGCGCAGCCTGAATATCGTTGTGCAGTTCAAATTTTGGGCATCGGTGACGAGCGTGTGGTGGCTCCATGGGGAGAAGACCCCTTTGTCGCTCTCCAGCATGCAATTGATTTCGTAGGAGAGAAGCTGGACGATTTCGTGCGGCGCGAAAATCTGCAAATCCGATTTCGCTCCAGCAAGCGAAAGTGGATTTGGCGGTACCCGCCTTACTGAGGACGTCCGGAGCCTTGAACGCGTTGAGGATCACGCAGCCGACGGCGATCCTGGCTGCGTGATCCTCACCGCCCGTTCATATCTGCGCTTCGGGCTGGATCAGCGATACGTCGAGCGGCTGACCGGTGTGAAGCCGATAGGCGTCGGCGCCTTTCTGAACGATTTGGAGCAGAATCTGGCCGATCGCAAGGCTCTGCCCGGATTGTCCGTTCAATTGCGCCTGCGCGAGCGACAGAGTGAGCTGAAGAATTTGCAGAATCAGGTCGGTCATTGGACCCCCTCGAACCCGCGCAACGCGTTACTCAGGTCGAGCAGGTTCTGGTTGAGTTGGTTGAAGGAGTCGGTCGACGGAAGGTTGGTCGCGACCGCGCTGCGATACGTCAGCCAGGCGGCGCGCGCCACGGTGTAACTGCGGACGAGCGTGTTGAATGCGGCCTTGGTGCTGTCGGGCAGAATTCCGGCCTGATAGTCGGCTCGAGCGTTGTCGATTGCGGTTTCTGCGACCAGCAACGTGTCGTAGGTGACGGAGTCGGCCTGATTTACGGCGCCGGGATGGACAGTGTATTGGTTGGCCGCGCACGCTGTCGCCGAGAGCAGCGGCGGGAGGATCAAAACGAGAGTCCAGGTTTTGAATCCCGGTAGCTTGTTCCCGAATACCGTGGTGAGGTTCCCGGCGATGGAATGCAGGAAACGGAAGAGCCACAGATAGCCTGCCGGGTCATTCGGTTTTGCTTCAGGCATGGCCGAGACTGCGGCGGAAAAGATCCAGCAGAGGATCACGGCTGCCCAGAATTGATGTTGCATCAAAAATGTGAACATGGTTTTTACCTCCAGTAGATTTGTCGGGTCATGTAAGCGAGCGCCGCGGCGAGGACTGCCCATGCGCCTTTGAGCCACGCCTGCCATTGCTCGAGCATCGAGACGCGGGCGGAGAGTTTGCGGATTTCCAACAGTTCGCCTTTGATCTCCCCGAGCATGAAGAGG
>DASXLG010000222.1 GCA_036496425.1 Terriglobia bacterium
CCTTCGTGATTCTATTTTCGATAGTTTGGCTGGGCGAAACACTCTCGCAGACACAGGCACTCGGTTGTGCACTCGTGATCTCTGCCGTATTTATGGCCAGCGTCACTGTAAAAGTGCATGGTGTGCCGCGGCGGGAAATCCGGCGGGTTGTGGCGATCGGGATGACCGCGATCATTTTGATCGCGGCAGGCGTCGTCATCGCCAAGTCGGCGTTGGACCGGACGCCGCTTCTGTGGGCCATCGAAACGCGTTATGCCGGAGGCCTCGCCGGCGTGCTGGGTTTTCGGCCGTTCCTGAAAGGCAAACTGGGCAAAGCCGTCCCACAACTCACGCGCAACGAGTGGCTCACATTATTTGGAAGCGCGGCGGCCGGATATTTTCAAATGATCCTCTGGCTGGGAGGAATGAAGTACGCTCAGGCGTCTATCGCCGCGGCACTGAACCAGACTGCGACAATTTTCACGATTGTGCTAGCCGCGTTATTCCTCCACGAACCTCTGACGCGCGTCCGCGTAGCGGGCGCAACGCTGGCCATGGCCGGCATCGTCCTGATTACGCAATTTTGATCATGCGTGAGCGGACAACCGCCAACATTTCGCAAAATGTTGAAAGCATCAAACCAGGGCTTCGAACATTTTTCACGAAGTTGAAAGGGTGCGGCCGAGCCGCCGAACATTTTTCGCAAAGTTGCAAAGTTCGGACCGACCCGGCCGGCATTTCGAAAAATGTTGAAAGCATCGGGCCAGGACTTCAAACATTTTTCACAAAGTTGAAAGCGTGCGGCCGAGCCGCCGAACATTTTTCGCAAAGTTGCAAAGTTCGGACCGACCCGGCCGACATTTCGAAAAATGTTGAACGCATCGGACCAGGGCTTCGAACATTTTTCACAAAGTTGAAAGCGTGCGGCCGAACCGTCGAACATTTTTCAAAAAGTTGCGAGGTTCGGACCGACCCGGCCGACATTTCGAAAAATGTTGAAAGCATCAGACCCGGGCTTCGAACATTTTTCACAAAGTTGAAAGCGTGCGGCCGAACCGCCGAACATTTTTCAAAAAGTTGCGAAGTTCGGGCGGACGCGGCCGGCATTTCGAAAAATGTTGAAAGCCTGGGGCTGAGAGTTCGAACATTTTAAAAGAAATCGAAGCGTTACGACCGAAGTCTTCAACATTCTGAAAAATGTTTGAAATTCTGGACAGTCCTTCAAAATACCGCTAGAGTACGCCTGAAATGAAGCAGATACGTATTGCTGCAAACTTCAAACAGCTGAAACACCTCGATCTCAAGGTGCGTGCGGCGCGGGTTCTCAATATGCTGTACAGCGAGCCGTTTTTCTCGGATCCGCCTGTGCCGCGCGAGGAATTGGCCGCCGCTTACAACAGATACTCGGACTCGCTGATCGACGTAATGGACGGCGCGAGATCCAAACGAGTGGCTCGCGATTCGGCGCGAGATGTTCTCATCGGGTGTTTAGTGCGCCTGGTTCCTTACGTTCAAGTGAAATCGCAAGGCGACGCGGCGACCATGATGTCGTCGGGTTTTGATGTGAAGATCCCTGCCACCGTCAAGGGACCGGTTTTCTTGCTTCCGCCGAAGATTCGCAAAACTTTACGTGGTGGCTCCGGCGTTATTATCCTTTTCATCAAAGCAATCGCCGAAGCATCGAGTTACAAAGTGCGTTATGCAATAATCGGAGACGATGGTGTTCCCGGCATTTGGACAGAATTTCCCGTCACCAAAGTCAAACAAGCGATCACGGTCAACGGTCTGACGCCCCTCAAACGCTACGTCTTTCAAGCCCAGGCGCTCGGCGATCTCGGTTTTTCGGACTGGAGCCAATCCGTACCCATCAGCACTTAGCCAAACGCCGAAATTAAAGTCAATGACCTGACAGGTAAAGCCGTCGCGGAGCTCTTGCGCGAACACAGTCGGGAACACAACCCGTGAACGGCCGGAGTCCAAATCGATAATGATGGAAAGCGTTTCCGCTCTCCATCTAGTCCTCACCGGCGATCCGGCGCGTTTCAAGTTCGCGCGCAAGGCAAGGCCGGAATGACAGACTGGACAGACTCGATGACCTGCATGGTTATTTAGTGCAGGTGATCGGATGCCGGGAGCTTCGGCTCCCCGGTGTTTTTCCGCGACTACGACGTTGATCGTCCGCGGATAACCTCAATGGGTGTTCCGAGTTTCAGCCGGGACCATGCCGATTCGGCAGTAACGGCAGTATTGTTTCGGGCCAATGCGAGCGCTAAACAGGCGCGGTCGCCCAGTGAAAGCCCGAGCTTCTTCGTGTGGACGATGAGTGCGCCGGCGGCAAATGCCAATTCGCGATCGAATGGAATGATTTCAAGATTGAGCAGGCCGATGCTGATTCGAACGTCTTCGGGGCTCATCCCCCGGCTTGCGAGCTTCCCCGCGGTTTCGGATACATTCACCGCGCCGATCACGGACTGGGGCAGGATCTGCTCGACGCGTTGCGCGCCAGGCTCGTCGTTCAGGAGCGCCAGGAGCGCAGAAGCATCCAGAACGTATTTACTCACGTCGCGCATCCTTGCGCCTTTCGCGAAGCAATTCCTTCACCAGAGAACGGCCTTTCGGAACGCTATTCCGCACCACAGCCTGCGCTTTCCGGACCGCCTGAGACCTTGTCAGAACGTGAATCTCTCCTTCAACCAGCCGCAGAATGACTTCGTCGCCGATATCGGCCCCGATTTCACGCCGAAATTCGGCGGGTATCACAATGCGCCCTCCGGCACCGATACTGGTAGTAACGTCCATTGATGGCATCGACTCGTGTATTGGCATTTATATGAGAGGTTACCATGTCGCCGGGAATGTGGCAGGCCCGGCTTCTACGTTTCAACAGTACGGTGTGAGCGACCCCCTGCCGTGCCTTCGGCACGTCTGTCCCCCTCATACAGGGGGAGAGCCTGCCGCGAAGCGGCGGGCAGGGGGTCGTTCACACGCCAATTAATTTGCGCAATTGGCGCAATTTGCGGCTAAATATTTGCTGCGTGACGCCGGAGCCACCGTAAACTTTTGCGAACCCGGTCGATGACCTGACAGGTAAAGCGTCGCGGAGTTCTTGCGCGAGCACAGTACGGGAACACAACCCGTGAACGGCCGGAGTCCAAATCGATAATGCCGGAAAACGTTTCCGCTCTCCATCTCGTCCTCACCGGCGATCCGGCGCTTTTCGCTATCGTGTGGTTGTCGCTGATCGTCAGCCTTAGCGCCACGCTATTCGCAGCTCTGGTCGGCCTTCCGCTTGGGGCAGTGATCGCGCTCACCCGATTCGCCGGCCGGGAACCCGTGATTGTAGTTCTCAACGCCCTGATGGGCCTGCCGCCCGTGGTGGTTGGACTACTGGTATTCGTGGCGCTTTCGCGGTCGGGTCCACTTGGATCGTGGGGCCTGCTGTTTACGCCGCAGGCAATGGTGATCGCACAGACCCTATTGGTGATACCGATCATCGCAGCTCTCACGCGCCAAACCATTGAGGACTTGTGGATCGAGTACCGCGACGAACTGGCCGCTATGAATATCGGTCCGCTCGGCCGCGTACGGACGTTGCTCTGGGATGCGCGTTTTTCCCTGGTCACCGCCCTGCTTGCCGGATTCGGACGGGCCGCAGCGGAAGTCGGCGCCATCCTCATCGTTGGCGGCAATATCGAAGGCTTCACACGCACGATGACGACGGCGATAGCGCTGGAAACGTCGAAGGGTGAGCTGTCGCTCGCCATCGGCCTCGGCATCGTCCTGATTTTCATCGTGATTCTGATCAGCGCTCTGGCCTGGGGAGTGCGGCGCGCCGGGGAACGCTTCGCCGGATGAACTCGAGCGGCCTCCCTGCGGACCTGCCCATCGTGTTCCTGAACGTTGATATCGTCGCCGGCGCGCAAACGATCCTCAATCGTTTCTCTATCAACATCTCAGCGGGAGCGCCGACCGTGCTGATCGGACCCAATGGCTCCGGCAAGACTACGCTACTGCGCGCAGCCATGGGACTCATCCCGCCCTCGCGCGGAAGCATTACCTGGGGTGGCCGCGAAGCGTTGCCGCCGGTGCGGCGGGCGATCGTGTTCCAGCGGCCGGTCATGCTCCGCCGCACGGCTGCAGGGAATATCGCTTACGCCCTCGCTGCCGCCGGCGTGCCCCGGGCGAAACGAGAGCAGCGCATTACCGAATTAATGTCGTTGGTCGGACTTCGGGAACTCGAAGGTCGTCCCGCGCGGCGACTATCGGGTGGCGAGCAGCAGCGGATCTCGCTGGCGCGTGCGCTGGCCCGTGATCCCGCCGTCCTCTTTCTCGATGAGCCGACCGCGAGCCTCGATCCCGCCGCCACCGGGGCCATCGAGGACATTATCCGAACCATCAGCGCCCGCGGCGTCAAGATTGTGATGGCCACTCATGACCTCGGCGAAGCCAAACGCATTGCCGGCGAGATCGTGCTGCTGCACCGTGGAGGTGTCATCGAAAGCGGTCCGGCGGAGACATTTTTCACCGCTCCGAGAACTGAAGAAGCAAGACAATTTATCGCCGGTGAATTACTGGTTTAGACGAAGAGAATAGTAAGTGGAGGATTCATGCGCACTGCCGCTATTGCCATTGCCGCGATCGCGATCGGTGTTGTTCTTGCCACGGTGCCCGGCGCGGCACAGCAGGACAAGTCGATCGTGGTGGCTTCGACCACTTCGACGCAGGACTCCGGCCTGTTCGAATATCTGCTGCCGATCGTCAGGCAAAAGACTGGAATCACTGTAAAGGTCCTGGCGCAAGGAACCGGCCAGGCGCTCGACACCGCCAGGCGCGGTGATGCCGACGTGGTCTTCGTTCACGCCAAATCGGAGGAACTGAAGTTCCTCGCCGAGGGCGAAAGCCTAAGACGCTATCCAGTGATGTACAACGACTTCGTGCTGATCGGTCCAACCGGCGATCCGGCGGGCATCGCGGGGATGAAGGACATAGCCAAGGCGCTCAAGGCGGTAAAGGACAAGCAGGCGTCCTTCGTTTCACGCGGCGACCGCTCCGGCACACATATTGCCGAGCTTGATCTGTGGAAAGATTCCGGCATTGATATCGATAAGGATAGGGGCCGTTGGTACAAATCCATAGGGCAAGGCATGGGCGCCGCCCTCAACATCGCCGCGGCCAGCGGTTCTTACGTGCTCTCAGACCGTGCCACTTGGATTCATTTCCAGAATAAGTCCGGCTTGCGAATCGTGGTCGAAGGCGACAAACGCATGTTCAACCAATATGGCGTCATGCTGGTGAACCCGGAAAAGCATCCGAAGGTAAAAAAGGAACTCGGCCAGCAGTTCATCAACTATCTGATCTCGCCGGATGGACAGAAGGACATCGCAAACTTCAAGATCGGTGGAGAGCAGCTGTTCTATCCGAATGCCAATGACCCGGGAGCGTAAATGTATCCAAGCGCTGAAGAAGAACTTCGAATTTGATTTCTTCGATCAACTCGCCGTTTTTCAGTATGCTTTTCAACCAGGATGATCAAAGTATTTCTCGTCTCCATCACTGTTCTGGCAGCAGCTCTGTCTATTACTGCCGGTGCTCATTCTCAAACGGCTGCGGCGGCTCAAGCGCAAACGTCCATTTCCGGACGGACATACGTCGGCTCCGCCACGTGCCGCGATTGTCATATGGACGTCTATGAGCGGTGGTCGAAGACCAGAATGGCCAACGTAGTAACCGATCCCAAAGTCAGACCGCAGGTCGTCATTCCGGATTTCTCCAAGCCCGATCCGTTGCTGACTTTCAAGTTGGATGATGTCGCCTTCGTCTACGGCACCAAATGGAAACAGCGGTATTTCAAGAAAGTCGGCAATGACTACTTTGTGCTTCCAGCTCAATGGGACATCAGTCACGGAATATGGCGGGCGTACGTCGTCCAACCGAACACCGACTGGTGGGTGCCCTTTTATCCCGCGGATAACATGAAGCGGCCGACCGGTCCGCTTTGTGACGGCTGCCACTCGGTCAACTACGACATCAAAACGAAAACTCCAACGGAGTGGAACGTCGGGTGTGAGCGGTGCCACGGTCCGGGCAGCGCACACGCTGCAAACCCGACACGGCTGAATATCGTCAACCCCGCCCGGCTTGATTTCGTTCGTGCAAACGATACTTGTATTCAGTGCCACTCCCAGGGCCAGCCGTTGAAAAACCCGATCGAAGGCCAGTATTACGACTGGCCTGTGGGATTCAACCAGGGCTTGAATCTGAAAGACTTCTGGAAGCTCGAAGAGCACAAGCTCGGCGAGACCAACTTCATGCATTTCGCTGACGGCACCGCCCACAAGAACCGCATGCAGGGAAATGATTTTGTGCAAAGCGTGATGTACCGCCGGGGGGTCACCTGCTTCGACTGCCACGATGTGCACGGAACAGGCAACAACGCGGAGGTGATCAAGCCCGCGAATCAGCTGTGCCTCAATTGCCATGGTCCTTCATCGCCGAACGGTCCGCATGCGGCCACGATCGAGGCCCACACTCATCATCAGGCAGGCAGCGCAGGAAACGACTGTGTGTCCTGCCATATGCCGAAGATCGAACAGACCATCGCCGACATCAACGTACGCAGCCACACGTTCGAGTTCATTCCGCCGGAAAAGACCGACCTGTACAAGATTCCCAATCCCTGTACCAGTTGTCACACCGACAAGACGACGCAATGGGCGCGGGATGCCATGAAGGATTGGGCCAACGTGTCCCCGTGGCGTGTGAACTGACGGGCTGACGCTCTCCGACAGATCGGCTGGCGGTTGCGCTTCGGCCCTTATATAATCCGCCCCGCAGACCATAACATCCAAAAAACAGCGAGGTGCTTTATGCATTTTCGAAAGGTGACGGTATCCTTCTTATCGCTTTCCGGGCTGATCCTTGCAACCTGGGTCGTCACGGGCCAGGTGCGCCGAGTCGACGACCTAGCGTTGCGGAATGCGGGGAAGACTGGTGAAGAGTGGTTGACGTATGGTCTCACCCCGGGAGAGACGCGCTACAGCCCGCTCAAGCAATTGGATCCCGCCAATGTGAGCCGCCTGGGACTTGCCTGGTCGTATGAAATCGGGCCCGGTGGAGGTAACCAGGAAGCCACACCGCTGTACTGGAACGGCACGATTTACTCGATCACGCAATGGAGCGTGGTTTACGCCGTTGACGCGCGCACCGGAAAAGAAAAATGGCGGTGGGATCCGGAAGTAAATCAAACCGCAGTGCGTCCGAAGATCTGCTGCGGTGTGGTACAGCGAGGCGTCGCGATCTACCAGGGCAAACTCATCACGCCGGTCGTCGATGGAAGGCTGGAAGCGCTGGATGCCGAGAGCGGAAAGCCGATATGGGAAACGCGAGTCTCTTATGCTCAAGACAACTATACGCTGACGATGGCGCCGCGGATCGCCAAGGGAAAAGTGATTATCGGCGCCAGCGGATCCGAATATCCCGTACGCGGATTTTTCTCCGCATTCGATGCCAACAGCGGCCGTCAGGTCTGGAAGTTCTGGACCGTTCCCGGCGATCCTTCCAAACCATTCGAAAGTCCCGCGTTGAAAAAGGCCGCCGAGACCTGGAGCGGCGCCTGGTGGAAGCTCGGTGGTGGCGGCTCTGTCTGGGACGGCTTTGCTTATGATCCCGATACCAATCTCGTTTACGTCGGCACCGGCAACGGCGGGCCCTGGCCGGAGGAGTTGCGTCAATCCAAGGATAAGGACAACCTGTATGTGTGCTCCGTCATCGCCGTCAATGTGGATACCGGCGATTACAAATGGCACTACCAGTTCACGCCCGGCGATTCCTGGGACTTTGACGCCGTCCAGGGATTCATCCTCGCGGATATGACGATCAACGGGCGTCCCCGCAAAGTGATCATGCAGGCCAACAAGAACGGTTTTTATTACGTTCTCGATCGCCTGACAGGGGCGTTTATTTCAGCTCAGCCCTTTGTGCAGGTGACCTGGGCAAAGGGCATCGATCCGGAGACCGGGCGGCCAATGGTGAATCCCGGAGCGCATTACGATAATGGCGGCGGAACTGTTACCGTGCAACCCGGCGCGGGCGGCGGTCACAACTGGTCGCCCATGTCTTACAATCCGAACACCGGCCTGGTTTACGTTCCGTCGTCAACGACGAGCAGCGGTACATACACGGTTGATCCGAATTTCACGTATGTGGCGGGACGCTCCAACACCGGTCTGGCCCGGGGAAATCGCGGCGCAACAAACGACGGCGCCGGCGCTGCGCCTCCACCCCCTCCAGCCCCTCCCAAAACGTTGCCGGCAATCGGTCCGGTTCCGCCGGAAGGACAACGAGGAATGCTGGTCGCGTGGGATCCGGTGATGCAAAAAGAACGCTGGCGCGCGCCGGGTGGCGGCGGTATCGGCGGCGGCACAGTGACGACGGCCGGCAACCTTGTGTTCCAGGTCGTTAACGACGGAAGGCTAATGGCCTACAGTGCGGATAAAGGTGAAAAGCTGCTTGAAATCCAGACCGGACTGCGGGGCGGGATGGGACCGCCGATCACCTTCATGTTGGATGGCAAGCAGTATGTGGCTCTGAACGGTGGAACCGGCCAGGCTGCGGGTGGAGGCGGACGCGGCGCAACGCCGCCCGCGGCTGGTCGAGGCGCTGAAGCCCTGCCTCCGGATCTCGCAGGCGCTGCGGCACAGGCGGGCCAGCGGGGGGCTGCTCCAGCGCCGGCTGTAGCGCCCGCGCCGGCTTCTGCAACGACGACCGTGAAGCCAAGATTGCTGGTGTTTGTCCTGGACGGGAAAGGCGCCCTCCCCGGGGCGAACTAAGATCAGCCATAAGAGGCACAGGAAAACGCAGCTTCTTGTGCCTCTTGTGACTGGTTCCAGTTTCTCGCAGGGTTCGCATCTCCTCGCATTCCTATGGCCATCGTTGATTTTGTGGCCTGCTGCTCCTGATTTTGCTCTATATTAACCTCATTAACGTCCTCAGGTGCGCTGAACGAAACAATGAAACCTCGCCGCATAAAGCTCGCAATCGTCGATGACAACGCCGACAACCGTCTGATCCTTCGCACATACCTGGAAGATCGCTATGAGATCGCCGAGTTCGCTGACGGCAAGGAGGCGATTCAGGGCGTCAAGCAAATGAAGCCCGACGTCGTGTTACTGGACATCTCCTTGCCCGATATGGATGGAGTGGAAGTCTTGCGGGTGATTCGTGACGACGCCAGCTTACGAGATTTGCGCGTGATCGCGCTGACGGCTCATGCAATGATCGGTGATCGCGAACGTTTTTTGCAATTTGGTTTCGACGCATACGCTTCCAAGCCGCTCGACTTCGGCAAACTCGAGGAACAGATTCGAAAATACGCCCATCATCAAGCCCTGTCTGCCAGTTAACTTCGACGGCCAACGAAACGCTCTCCCCGTGTGTCTGCTCTTTCAAATGATGAAAGGTGGGGAGAGGTATGAATATTCACAAGGACATTACTGCGGCCATCCTATTTATTACCATGGCCAGTGCCGCCGGTGCCGCCGGCGAATCGGGGGCGGCAGGCAAGCGCGTTCTCCTCGATAAAGAAGGCGGCAGCATCGAAATCCGCGTCGCGCACACAAATGACAAGCAAACACGGGATGCAGTGCGCCGGCAACTTCAGGAGGAGGCCCGCACGGGGCCGGCCGCGGAAAGCCCGGCCATGCAGCAATACCAGAAGAACATCCGGTACCGCTACGAAAACACCGCGCAAGGCGGAAGACTGCGCATCATTGCGAAAAACCAACAGGCGCTGATGGCCGTGCAGGACTTTCTGCGGGCGCAGATGAACCTGGCACAACAATCCGGCGCCGTGGCGTTCGATTTCGTCGCCAATACGGCATTGGTCGTGTTGCCGGTGATGGTTAATGACCACGGTCCGTACCGGTTTTTGCTCGATACCGGCGCGAGTAACACTATCCTGTCGACAGCGGTCGCCGACGCCTTGATGATTCCGGCGCGCAGAAGTCAGATGCTGTCTACAGCGGCGGGAAGCGTGCCAGTGACGGTGCGTAGTGTCAATATTTTGCAAGCCGGGGCGGCCCGCCTGGAAGGCATTGAAATTGCTGTAGGAAACTTCGGTTTGTTGAAGACGATGAACGTCGATGGGATTTTAGGAAGCGATTATCTGCGCCAGTTCAAGGTGTCCATCGATTATGACAACCAGCTTGTGGATATCGAACCGTGTTGTTCGCCGATATCGTTGAAACTGAACGCATGAGTCCGCGCTGGAAAGAATGACCGTTGTGGTGTTGCACATCCATGTGCCCTCAGGAAAGTCCTTTTCTGATAAACACCACAACGATCCGCGGAAACTTAAGCCGTCGTCCGTGACGGTTTTACCGACGCTTACTTACAGTGATGGGTCTTGGGTAACGGCAGAACCGTTTCGCCGCCATCCGGTGCGACTTTCGGCTCGAGTTCTTCAATCCCGATTTCAAGTTCAAATGTCTTCGTCGTTATCATCGATTTCATTGTCGTTCTCCTCCTGAGAAACGGCCGGGATCTGAGTCTTCCTTGAACTACGCTGCGCCATCCTTGGCATTGCCGTCCTGACCTGCCTTATACTTAGCACGATGCTTGCCATTAGTTAAGTTATTGATTTTACTGGACAAGGTGATCGACTAACCGCCGTTTTGCGTCAATGCTCTGACAAAAACCGCATTTACGCGTCAAAAAACCGACCTTTTTCGAGAGAAGTCGCGATTGTCGGGACTCTCAAGATCGCGCTTTTGCGGACTTCACCACCAATTCGGCAAATTGCGCCTATAGAATTAGCGGAATTAGCGAAATTTACGGCGGATTGGCCGTTACGCTTCGTGGAGACGGCGGGATTTATTGATGACGTAGTCTTCAACGATGGGGCGGGCCCTTGCGAGGTCGGATCTGGCGATGGCGAGATTGACACCAGCTCCAGCCGGGGACAGGTAGGGCGCGATCATTCCGATATTTTCATTCTGCAGGATGCTGTAAATGCCTTCACTTTCGAGAAGGCACTTCAGCAGATCGGTCTCGACGATATTTCCAGAATAGACGACAACCCAATCGTTCATTGAGGCGGCGCCTTGACAGCATAGGTGTAGTACTTTTCCGGAGGAGTGATCTGGTGGTCGGCGATCAGCGCCTCGGTCACGCCATTGGCCATGGTGTTGTAGTACCAGGCGAAGAATTCGGCAAAAGCCACATCACCGCCGGATGAAATAAGGCCTCCCAGCTTGATGAAGTCCGACCGCCGGCTCTGGAAGTAAGGCAGCAGTTTATCCCGGCAAAACACATTGATGAACTTCCGGTATTTCACGGCATCGTCGTCTTCGAGGACCGTATCTTTGCCGCGCAGGTCGTCCGGATTGAGTTTTTCATCCGGAAGGGCCGTGCCGATGCTGATGACTCGATAGGCCGCCGACTCGCGCAACTCGCGCCGCAGGAGGCCGGCAGCTTCCGGGTTGCTCTCCACGAGCCAGGCATAATAGCGATCGGTTTTTCCGCGGCGGCGCGGCGGCGGCATCATGGTTTTGTCTTCGTAAAACGCGTCCGTCATGCCGCCGAGCAAAATCCCGGACACCACGGTTTCGTACATGACGCGGCCTTTAGGCACATTTTTCGCGCCCTGGAGCGAGTTCACCATCGCTTCGATATTGTTCCAGTTGTTGAGAATAATGTCGGTGAACTCCTGCGTGTGCCGGCGCATCGGCTCTTTCATGCGGTCCCAGTCGCGTTCCCGGATAATGGGCATGAAGGCCTGGGTGTCATAGTCCTGGCGGCCGGTCAGCCGCTCATCTTCGAGTCTGTCGGAGATGCCGGAGATCTTATCGGTGGATACTTTGAAGGTCTTCGCCATCTTGTCGACGTCCCAGCCCCTGGAGTACCCCACGACAATCTCGCGGGCAAGGTCATCCTTCAGCAGATCTTCGGCGGTGCGCGACCACGGATAGGACCCGAATTGAAAATCCGGATGGACATCCGGCTTCTTTACGGGCTTCTGGGCTGAAAGCATCAGAACAAGCGGAACGATAAGAAAGTTTCTCACCATAAGAATTTTAATCCTAATTGCACGATTCGCGGCGACCTTGCGACGAACAGGGCGCCAAAGTCGGGCGCGTCGGCAAAATTCTGCATTGTTGGGGGTGCGACAAAATTCGGATGGTTGAAGACATTATAGAAGTCTGTCCGGAACTGGGCCCGGGTGGCGTCCGACAGCCGGAAGCTTCTCGCCAGCGCCATGTCGACATTCTGCAGGCCAGGGCCGATGATCACATTCCGCCCGCTGTTCCCGAACGTACCGCTATCCGGAATCTGAAACGCGGTTGGATCGAAAAAGCGGGCCGCAGCCGGGTTGCTGATGTTCGGGTTCTTCACCAGATTCGGACGGTTCACAATTGGCGTTCCAGTACCGGAAATATCCTGACTGATGATGGCCGACAGCGGCGTCCCTGACTGCAGAGTTCCGATGGCCTGGAGCTGCCAGGCACGAAGAAAAGCAACACGATTCGGCATGGTGTAGGTCGCCGAAAACACCAACCTGTGCTTCATCTGAAAATCCGACAACCCCCGTTCAGCCCGCAGATTGTGCGAGTCCTGAGGAAGAATGCTGATCAGCGTCGCATCATCGATGGATCGCGAAAACCGGTACGCGGTGGTGAACCCGACTCCCGACTTGAACCGGCGCTCGACGCGAATCTCGCCGGCGTGCGCGATGGACGACGCGCTCGTCTCGAACTGGAATATATTGTCGAAACCCTGAAAAGGACGGCGGTCATCGAGCGATCCGGCATTTCCGGGAGTCGGTTGATTCAAATTGACCTGGCGCCGCAACCGGGTTCCCTTCTGTCCAAAGTATGAGACGCCGAGGACAAACAATCGTTGGACCGGAAGCTCGAGCGATGCGTTCCACTGCTGGACATACGGATTCGGCAGCCGGCGCGACGTGGAAAAGATGCTGGGCGGAGTCGAAAGCGGCGCGCCTTGAAAGGCATCGGTCAGATTGAATTCCGGCAGTGTCGGCCCATTGTTCCGGACGTTGAGCTGAGCAAACGGCGGATTCAGCCCCAGCAGAAACAGGCTGTCGCCGACAGCCAATGTGTCGTAGAAAATGCCGTATCCCCCATGCGCGACGACATTGCCGAACGGTTGCCAGGCAATGCCGAGACGCGGGCCGAAATTGTTGTAATCGGGCTGATAAAGGGGATCGGGAGAAGTGACCAGCTGTCCGGCTGTGGGATCGAAGTTCGCGGCCAGATTGTGAATCTCGCGAAACGGCGTCTGAAATTCGTAGCGCAAACCGGCATTGACCGACACGCGCTTCCTGGGCTGCCACTGGTGCTGCACATACAAACCGGTGGTCCACGTCCGAAAATCCCGGATTGTGTTTCCGGTCAATTGCAGCGCGTTGGCAGGCAATCCCAGCAGCAGGTTGGCGAGCGAATTACCAGTGTAGATTCCATCGGTGAACTCATACTGTCCCCGGCCGTACAGGTTCACAGAAGCGTGAAAAGGCAAATACCGGATCGTTGCGCCAAACTTCGTTTGCGAGGCTCCATGCTGCCACGAAACATCGTTGGTCCATTCGAAGGTCCGATTGTGGCGGAACTGCGGGAGGTTTGTCGCGTCACCCAGATTGGAATAGTCGGTGACCAGAATTGCAGCAGAGCCCGGCCCGCCTCCCAGAATCGTTCTCGGTTCCTGCAGGTAAGTGGCGGACAGCCTCGACTCGTGAATCAGCGCCGGCGAAAAAATGTGGGTATTGTTCAGACGCAATGTGTGGGTTTGAAGCGCATCGTGAACGCCGAACCTGGGAAGATTCGTGATGCCGCCCAACAGGTTGAATGGGTCGTCCGTCGTATTGCGATTGAACTGGTACTCCATGAAGGCTTCATCCGCAGCCGAGAGCCGATGATCAAAGCGTAATCCAAAGTCATCCGTCCCGGTTTGCAGTTTTCCTACGCCGCGATAGTTCTGCACGCTTCCGTCGAACACATTCGGCGCCGGATACAGCCGCGCCAGCGCCAGGCCCTGCGGGCTGATGCGTTGCGACGGAATCCGGTTGCCGGCAAATGGAAAGCCGGTATTCGGGTCGCAGAGCGCACCGGCATCCGTACATTCAACTGGGTTCGGGTTCATCGAGGAGAAGTCGCCGGTGAGCAGGACAGGATCGGGAACAGTGGAAGCGAGGGTGATCGATTGCCGGATGCGAAGCCCCGAGTACTCGGAATAGAAATAGGTTCCATCGCGAATCATCCCCCCGGCATCGCCGCCGAAGAAATGATATTTGAACGGCGGAATGGGCATATTCGCCGGATCGAAGAAGTTCCTGGCATCCAGCGCATCGTTTCTGCCGAAGTAGTGCACATTGCCGTGAAGAATCGGACCGCCGGGCGGCAAGGAATCGTTGCTGGCGTTCGGATCGCTGAGTTCGGCGGAAAAATCCGCTGTATGGGGAACGGAGGTGGACATGGAAGAACTGGTGAAAACATTGCCGGATGCCGCGAACCATTCCTGACTGGAGCCTTCTCTCAGATTGGTGACATTCACGCCGCCGCGGGAGCCGAAGAGCCGGTCGGCGTTGGGGAGGGATTCGCTTGCTGCCGCATCCGGGCGGATTTCCGGATTTGAGACCTGGGCAACCTGCAACACAATCGTTTCGACATTGTCCGGGCTTCCGGGCCGCAACGGGACATCCACCTGATAGATGTCGTCCGAACCGGGAGCGAGCGAGACCTCCAACGAGCGGGCCGTGCGGTAGCCGTCGTGATGAATCTCCAGGCGGAACTTCTCCGGCACCTCGACGCGGAATGAGCCGCGTTTATCGGATGTCACCTCTGCGGTCACCCTGCCGTCGGCGGCGATAACGCGGACGATCGCCCCAGGCACCGACCGGCCCAGGAGAACAGGCGGCGCGGCCTGAACGGAGGGGATCAGCCACAAAAAGCACAAAAAGCATAGCGCGGCTATGCCGTCAACCAAACGTTTTAGCCGCAGATGACGCGGATGACGCAGATGGGGCGCCTCCAAAGTTCGTTTTTGCGCCCCATCTGCGTCATCCGCGTCATCTGCGGCTAAAAACCTTGTCAAAAAACTAAAACTTACGACCTTGTTACGCAGAAGACCTATTCCCCGCGCAGACGGGGTGGTCAGCTCGGCGAAATCTTCAGGCCTGTGCATTTTCGCCGAACTGACCACCCCGTCTGCGGCTCTTCTGTGGCTTCGCATCGTCTTATTTGATGCCGCAGCCTCCCCTCCTTTTCAAGGAGGGGAATATCCTCGCCCGACAATTCATCATACCTGGACGACTTTGGCAGAAGTAATGTTCGGAATCTGGCGGAACTGCTCGATCACATCCCTGCCCACCGGATTATCCACGAGCAATAATGCCAGCGCTCTTCCGCCTTCGCGTTCACGGCCCAGATGCATGCCGGCGATATTGACTTTGCACCTGCCGAGCACCGTACCGATATCCCCGATCACGCCGGGCTGATCGTTATTGGTGAAGAAAATCATGTTGCCGTGCGGCACCACCTCGAGAGCGTAGCCATCGATATTCACGACGCGTGGAAGCTTGTCCGTGAAGACGGTCCCGGAAACGCGGTGAATTTCGAGATCGGTCTTGAGCTCGATGACGATGAGGTTTGTAAAATTCTCCGGAGCCGGCATGCGCGTTTCCTGAACACGGATACCGCGCTGTTTCGCCACGTGCATCGCGTTGACCAGGTTTACACCCTCCCTCAGTGCCGGGGTGAGTAGACTGCGCACGATGACGGACGTTAGATAATTCAGGTTCACATCGGAAACTTCGCCGGAATACCGGATCGCAACGGTTTGCATCCGGCCCTCGCAGATCTGCGCCACGAAAGCGGCAAGGCGGCCCGCAAGATCGACGAAATGGTGATACCTTTCGACGGCACCGGCCTCCAGGCGCGGGAAATTCAGGGCGCCGTCCACCGTGTTCTTCAGCAGGTAATCCGACACCTGCCGGCAGATGTCTTCGGAGACTTTCCGCTGCGCCTCGGCGGTTGAGGCCCCCAGATGCGGGGTTGCGATAAAGTTGTCGAGTTCGAGGAGAGGGCTCTCGGTATTCGGCTCTTTATCGAAAACGTCGAATGCGGCGCCCGCAACTCTGCCTTTCTTCAACGCCTCATAGAGATCCTGCTCGTTGATGATCCCGCCGCGCGCGCAGTTCAACAGGCGCACGCCGTCCTTCATTTTAGCGATGGTGTCCCGGTTGACAAGGTTGCGCGTTTCGTCGCTGAGCGGAACATGGACAGTAATGAAGTCCGAATCCCGGAAGACCTGCTGCAGATCCACCAGCTCGAAGCCGCTCGAGAGATGCGCGTCCGGATTGATAAATGGATCGAATGCAATGACGTGCATTCCCATGGCCTGGCACTTTCGAGCGACCTCGCTGCCGATCCGGCCCAGACCAATCACACCCAGCGTCTTTCCGGCCAGCTCGACGCCTTTGAATTTATTCTTTTCCCACTGATGGTTTTTCAGCGTTCTGTAGGCCTGGGGGATATTACGCGCCAGCGCGAAGAGCATCGCGACGGTATGCTCGGCGGTGGTCGTGGTCGAACCGCCGGGAGAATTCATCACCAGGATGCCGAACTCGGTCGCCGCATCGAGATCGACATTGTCGACGCCGACGCCGGCGCGGCCGACGACCTTCAATTTCTTCGCCTTCTGCATCAGCTCACGGTCGACGGCCGTACCGCTGCGCACGATGATGCCGTCGGCATCGCCTGCGATCTCCAGCAGTTGATCGCGTGAAATTTTGTCGTGAACGATGGCTTGAATCGATTTGGATCCTTGAATGACTTCGATCCCGGCCGGGTCGATACCGTCGAGCAGCAGAACTTTAAAATCGGGAAACGTACCCATTGCCTTCCGGACCTAGGTGCATGTACCCACGAAGGTACGGACTCGATCCAGCGCGGATTCGATGTTGGCGAGCGAGTTGGCAAAAGAGAAGCGCAGGTAACCTTCACCGCAATCGCCGAAGGCGGTGCCCGGTAACGCGGCGATACCAGCCTCACTCAACAGACGATTGGCGAATTCTTCACTCGACAGCCCGACGCCGCTGATGTTCGGAAAGAGATAAAAAGCTCCGAGCGGTTTCAGGCAACGGATGCCCGGAATGGCGTTCAAGCCGTCGGCAAAAACGTCGCGCCGCTTCCGGAATTCGGCAACCATCTGAGCGGTTTCTTTTGCGGTCTCCGGGGTGAATGCTTCCAGCGCTGCCCGCTGGGTGAAGGTTGCGGTGCTCGACACGCTGTTGTTGATGAACAAATCGATTGAAGGGAAAGTGTCCGCAGGAACGACTCCATAACCCAGGCGCCATCCGGTCATCGCGTAAATCTTTGAAAAGCCGTTGACCAGAAATACGCGGTCGAGAATGTCCGGCACGTCCAGAATGCTTGCCGG
>DASXLG010000223.1 GCA_036496425.1 Terriglobia bacterium
GGCCAGTCCGCCGCATGATATTGTGATGCTTTGCCTCCTGGCGTTGCGCGATGCGGACGCCCGCAATTTCCTTCACGCGCAAAATTGGCGTGAGATTCTCGACCAAATACCGGACACCGATATTCTGATCCGGATTTTGGAGAGCGAACTCGAACCGGATGACACCGCGTCGCTGAACGCGTTCATGGCTACCCTTCCGCCAGAGGAGGAACGGCTCATTTCCTCGTGGCTGATGCAAAAGATGCCCGCAACCACAGAAACAGTGGTCGAAAAGTGGTGGCACGGGACCTGTCAAGCTGTTGTGCGTCGTCGTTTGGAGGTGGCAAAAAACCGGATCAAAGTCCCTGGGTTGAGCGCTGGTGACGTCCTAAATTTGCAAAAACAAATTCTTGACCTGCAGGAACAGCTCCACGAATTTCCTCGGCCCGTCGGCGGAGAAGACACCTAGGTGTCTTTAACTGCCGCGTGGCAGGCCGAAGGTCCTAGACCAAATTCTTAACCAAACAAACTTGGCCAGGCATTCGAAACGAAGGGGGAGCAGCCGACAGTCGTCGGCTCGTCGGCTTAAAAGCAGCCGTGGCCGCAGTGTACCAAAAAGACGTTTGAATTCGCAAGGAAATCACAGGAAGCCGCTGCGGCTCAATTCTCGGAAGCGGACACGTAGCAAGTCTTCGTCACGCCGAGGCAACCACAATGGACCTCTTTCAATGCCGGCAATCGGAGTAACGGGTTTGTATTCGACGGTGGAAGTACAAGCGCGGATTCGGGAGCTGATCAAACTGGCGAAAGAACAAGGTTATCTCACGTTCGACGATCTGAACGAAGCATTACCGGAAGGCGTCACCGACGCCGATGAACTCGATCTTATTCTTACGCGTCTGCGCCGCCTCGAGATCGACATCATTGAGGCCTCCGAAGTTGACCGGTACAGGGACGGCAAGAAAGATGTCGATGAGGAGGAAGAGGAAGAAGAGGGCAGAGCGGCCCCCAAGGTTGATATTCTGGATGACCCGGTGCGCATGTATTTGAAGCAGATGGGGCAGGTTCCGCTGCTGACCCGAGACCAGGAAGTCCAGATCTCGAAGCGAATTGAGGAGGCTGAAGCGATGGTGCAAAAACATCTCAGTCGCTTCGGTTTTGTGGCCCGCGGCCATCTGGATCTCGCCCAAAAACTCATCGAAGGCCGGGAACGGTTCGATCGAGTGATCCTCGATAAAAAGATCGAGAGCCGCGAGAGATATATGAAGCACCTGCCACGCTTGTGTAAGCAGGTGGGGCAATTGAGCGCATCCATCGACCGGCACTTTTCCGAGCTTGTGCGGGACCTTTCAAAGAAGGCGTCGCAAAAGCGCAGGGCACTGCAAAGAACGATGGCGACCCTGCAAAAAATTTACCCGCGTTTTTACCTGAAGCAGCGGGTAACCGAAGAATTCGTGCACCTCGCCGACGAGGCGCACCACACGTCATTATATCTCCAGACCGAGCTCGCCAAAAATCCTCGCAGCAAGAAACGGCGGTCGCAGCTTCAGAACAAGGTCCGCGATTTGGAAGTAAGTCTGTGGTTTTCGCTTTCCGACTATTCCGAGGAATATCGGACGCTGAAAACCTGGCTGCGTCAGGCATTCAAAGCCAAAACCGAGATGGTCGAGGCCAATCTTCGTCTCGTTATTTCCATCGCGAAGAAATACACGAATCGCGGTCTGTCGTTTCTCGACCTGATCCAGGAAGGAAACATGGGACTGATGAAGGCGGTCGAGAAGTTTGAGTATCGGCGCGGATACAAGTTTTCGACCTATGCGACTTGGTGGATTCGCCAGGCGATTACCCGGTCCATCGCCGACCAGGCGCGCACGATCCGAATTCCCGTGCACATGATCGAGACGATCAACAAACTCTTGCGCGTGCAAAAACAGCTGGTGCAGGAGTACGGGCGGGAGCCCACGCCTGAAGAAGTAGCTGAGGAAGTTTTGCTGCCAGTGGACCGGGTTCGAGCCGTGCTAAAGATGGCGCAGCAACCGATCTCGCTGCAGTCACCGGTAGGCGAGAGCGAGGAAACCAACTTTGGTGATTTCATCGAGGACAGGGGCGCCGAAAACCCGAGCGACATGACTGCGATCGTTTTGCTCAAGGAAAAGATCAAGGATGTCCTGGAAACGCTCACCGACCGAGAACGGCAAGTCCTCGAGCAACGGTTCGGCCTTGTCGACGGTTACAGCCGAACGTTGGAAGAAGTGGGCCGGCAGTTCCAGGTCACTCGCGAGCGGATCCGCCAGATCGAGGCAAAGGCCTTGCGCAAAATGCGGCATCCAACCCGGATTCGGCAGCTCGAAGGTTTCCTTGAAGCCCCGGGAATTTGAACATAATTTTTGAGCGCGTTCGAGCGCAACTTCGAGACATGCAAACTGTTGAATCGGATGGACAACATGGAACCTCAAGATGACAAAGAGCTATGGGATGTTCTCGGCCGGCTTCCTGAGCCCACGGTTTCGCCATTTTTTGCTCGGAATGTCCTAAGAAAAATTCGGCAGGAACCGAGTCGTTTCGAGCGGGTGCGGAACTGGTTCAGCGTGCGAAAGGTTGTTGGAGCGTCGGCCGTGGCAGCGGTCTTTGTCGCCGTTGCTCTTGTCACGCATTATCCGGGTCCGCGGACAACGTCTTCGAGCGATTCAGATGTAGTGGCTAAAGTCGATCCACAGGATTATGACGTCGTGGCGGATCTGGATGCGTTGATCGCCTGGGATGAAAATACCGCGTGGGAAGATACGCCAACCTTGTAAATTATTCGTCGGTTTGGCGGCTTTTGTTCTGAGTTGCGCTTACGCGCAAGCGCAGCCAGAACAACATCGTGGCTCGGTCGGCCGACCGCCGCAGATGGCGGGACCTCATGGACCCCCGCAAATGGCAGCGCCTCACGGGCCACCGCCAAGTCAACCTCATGGCCCAACCTCAGGTCAGCCGCATGGGCCACCTTCAGGGCAGAGCGTAAGGGAACGCTGGCTCGCGATGCCGCCAGATGCCCGGCAAAATTTCCGGCGCAACGCCGAGGTTTGGATGCAGATGACTCCGGAGCAGCGCAACCTCATGCGTCAACGGGAAAACGTGCGACGACAGATTATTACGCGCGACGCAGACGCGGCAGTTCGCGACTCGGGTCTTCAACTCAATCCACAGCAACGCGCCCAGTTTGAATCGCGGTACATTCAGGAACGCCGAAAAGTCGAACAATCGCTCCGGCAGCAAATCGAAACGGAGAGACAAAAAGAAATACCCGCACTTATTCAGCAATTGAGAAAAGAATTCCAGATCGATGAGCCGGCCAAAAGCCCTGTGACCAAACCGGCGGCTTCGCCAAAGTAAGAAAAATAGAGCGCCTGGTCTTGTGCGCCAGAATCTCCTTAGCGAGTTTCCGCTCAAAAAAATTTAGGCTGGCTCGAAATAGCTTCGAACCAGCCCGGTGTGGCTATTCCGATCAATCTAGCGTCGGTATTAATAGGGATAACGGTGATGATTGCGATAATAACGATGCCCACCGTACCGGTAGTACGCCCGGTAATAGGATCGATAATAAGGTGTAGAGTAATACCTGTAGGGATAAGAGTACCCGTAAGGGTAATATCCGTAATAGCCCGGACCGAACCCGATACTGAAGTAAACTTGAGCATCAGAACGCGTCGCTCCCGCGAACATCAAACCTCCGACCACGACTGCAGTTATCAGAAGT
>DASXLG010000224.1 GCA_036496425.1 Terriglobia bacterium
GGCGATCAACGCAGGATTGCTCCTCCGATCCTTTCTCGCGCTCACGGATGTGCCGCTCGGTTTCCGCCAGGATCATATTCTTGTGACCTATGCGCATGCTCCGGCGCGGGGTTCCATCTTTGAGCAATCGGGAATTGAAAACTATCTTCGGGCGGGTCAGGAATTGGATGACGTTGTAGGCCGGTTGAAGCATGTACCGGGAGTTCTTGCCGATGCCGCGGTGATGGGACTGCCAACAGGGCAATATAGTGCCGAAGGTTCATACGAGGTGGAAGGCAAGGACAGCTCGGGAGGCAATTTCCACCGGTTGCCGCATGCCGGATATCGATTGAGCGGACAAGGCTATTTCGCCACGATGGGCATCCGGCTTTTGCGCGGCCGCGATTTTAGGGACGGGGATTTGTATGGCCGCACGCCCGTTGCGATCATAAGCGAGTCAGTCGCTCACCAGAGTTTCGCAAACGAGGATCCTATCGGTCATCGTGTCCGGTGGGGGCTGGATCTGCCGGTGCAGTGGGCAACAATCGTCGGCGTCGTCAGCGACATCCGGCAGGATTCGCCGGCTTCCGCATTGGAAGCTCAACTGTACATGCCGCTCCGGCAACATCCTTACACTGCCAATGAAGTCCAGATCGTCATCCGAACGGACCGTGATCCTGAGTCCTTGATTCCCGCTGTTCGCGACACAGTGCGATCCGTGAACCCCGAGATCGCGACAAAGTTCACGACCATGGATGCATCCATTGGGGACTCGATCGCCGCTCCCCGCTTCCGGATGATCCTCGTCTCGATATTCGCTTCCATCGCACTGCTGCTCGCCGCGGCCGGAATGTATGCCGTGATGAGCTACGCGACGGCGCAACGGCTGCCGGAATTCGCAGTCCGCCTGGCGCTGGGAGCCGATTTCGGAGGTATCGCCGGTCTGGTTTTGCGCGGCGCCGCGTATTTAATCGTCATCGGCGTGGCGGCCGGCCTCGTTCTGGCCTTCGTAACGAACCGCGTTATCGCCTCGATGTTATTCGGAATCCATACTACCGACATTGTGACCTACGCCGCCGTCCTTCTCGCCGTTTTGCCCGCCGTTTTGCTGGCCGCCGCCATTCCGGCTCTTCGGGCGACTCGCGTCGACCCGATAACCGCCCTGCGCGCCGACTAAGAAGAAACCACAAGAGGCAATCCTCGTGGATGACGATAGGTAAAGCCTGCGGCGTTTTCGGGGAGATATATCGACTGAACAGCTCATTTTCGACACATTGTCGATTTGTTCCGGCCACGCAACAAACAAGTTGGAACAGAAGTTTCGAGATCACGGATTCAGCCGCGTTGTACGCGTTGCGACGACTTTTGAAGGTTTTTTGACCAGTAGGACATCGCCATCATGAGTCGATGCGATTGCGTTCTTGCGGAGCAGCGATAGCTGCAAACTCGCTTATACCTCTGCATCCGCAGCGATGAGCTTGAACAGCTGATTCCTCATCTTGTTAATTTCACCCGAATCATTGAGGGCTCGAGCCCTCAATTGAGCGCCAAGTGAAACGGACGAAACCAGATCTGCCAGCTCGATGCAGCTCACATCCTTGCGGAATTGTCCCCGTTTCTGTCCCGCCTTTAGAGTGCGGGCCAGCCAAGCGTTATGTGTTTCACAAAAGTTCGCGATTTTGGTACGGACCGCCCTTGAAAGCTTGCCCGCATCTTTACCCATCGAGGAAACAGGGCAAAGCATCCCTTCATCCGAGAACTTGATTAAGCCCTCAAAGTACGCGTTTACTTGAGCTTTGGGTTCAAACACGCTGATCGTCTCGGTCCAGTGGTTCAAGCCCTCGAAATAAAAGTCCATCAGGTAGAGCATCAATTCCTCTTTTGACTTGAAATGCTCATAAAGACTTCCTTTCTTAATCCCAATTTTGTCTGCGATGTCTTGAAAGCTGAATCCATCGTAACCAACGCGCTGAAAAAGATCCTTTGCTTCTTTAAGAGCTCGGGTCTTAGTGCTGTCGGTTTTCAAGAGTCCTCCTTTCTTTTTGCCCCTGAAAGCGTCATTTGCTTTAAACACGCATGGTAGGTTAAAACCTACCTAAGGATAGTCTAGACCTTTTAGTAGGTCGTTACAAGCTCGGCCTTTCGGATAGATCATAGGCGGTGGCGCTATAAGTGAATATTGCCTCATTATTACGGCCCCACAAAAAGTACCCTCAAATGTTGTCCGTTGCATTATGACCATTGAGTAGTATTACACTACTGTTAGGTAGTGTAATTAGATCAATTGATAAGGAGATAAAATATATGGACACCGCAAACAAGATCGCAAACGGCAAGCAACAGATCACCGTGCCGGCTGGCGAGCTCAAGTGGGAGCCTCTGGCTCCCGGCTCGCCCGTGAAGATGTGCGTGTTGTGGGGCGACTCCAAGAAAGGCCCCTTCGGCATGCTGCTGAAGCTCCCGGGCGGGTTCGACGGGGGCATGCACACTCACGCGACGGACTACCACGCGCTATGTGTGCAGGGGACCTGGATCCATACAGTCGAAGGCGACAGCCCGAAGGAACTGACACCGGGGTCGTACGTCATGCAGCCGGCCTGGCAGTTTCACGAGGACGGGTGCAAGGGTCCCGAAGACTGCATCGTCTACATCCACCAGTTCGGCGAGGCCGACTTCATTCGCCCGGCAAAGGAGCAATGACCTTCGCGAGCCAAGGGAGGCCTGTCCCACGCGATCCCGTCGGAGATCGGACGGGGTCGACAAGCCTGTTGCCTACGACCAAAACGCTGATATCCGGTCTACTTAAGGCCGGATTCTCAGACGATGATGGAAATGTAGGAAATGATTCAATGCCGCCTGCACATCGAAGGCAGGCTCTGAGAGAGGGAGGACTTTCATGCTGTCAGTTGGGATCATTATCGGCAGTACACGACCTGGCCGCAAAGCCGAGGTCGTTGCGAAGTGGGCTTATGAAATCGCGCGGAAGCGCAATGATGCCGTGTTTGAACTGGTCGACATCAAGGACTTCAACCTTCCGCTTCTTGATGAGCCCATGTCGCCGATGATGGGCAAGTACACCCATGACCACACAAAAAAGTGGGCGGCGAAGATTGTATCGTTCGATGCTTTCGTCTTTGTGACGCCGGAATACAACCACGCCACTTCCGGAGCACTCAAGAATGCAATCGATTTCCTTTACGCTGAGTGGATCAATAAGGCGGCCGGCTTCATTGCTTATGGCGCTACGGCAGGGGTGCGCGCTGTCGAAAATCTGCGCTTAGTGATGGCAGAACTTCAGGTCGCCACCGTCCGCGCACAGGTTGGACTGTCCCTCTTCACTGATTTTGAGAATTTCAACGTCTTTAAGCCCGTTCCCATGCAAGAAACTGCCGTGAATAGGATGCTCGACCAGGTCATCGCTTGGGGCGGAGCATTGAAAATGCTTAGAGAGAAACAAGTACCGAGCGCCATGTAGCCACGCCGTACATGGAAGTGCCGCGGCGCCCGTGCGCCTTACTAGCACAAGCCGAAAAGACTGATGGGTCCTCGAAAGTCGCCAAGGGTTTAGCAGTGCCGGTACGCGTGAACGTGAGTTGCTTTTGGCGTATCCTAAAGGCAGGAGTTGGAAGATGGCAAGCCTTGATTGGTCCCAATGCCCGGCCGTGGAAAGCATCCCTGGCAAAGTGAGCGGCGCGTGGGTACTGCGGGGAACTCGTATGCCCGTCGCAGCGATCTTCGAAAATATCGAAGCCGGGGCTAGCATCGACGACATCATGGAATGGTTCGACGGGCTTGATCGCGAACAGGTCAAGGCCGTTATCGAGTTCGCCGTCCGCAGTCTCGACAAAGAGCCCGCTTACGCTCCGTAGATGCGCATTATTTTTGATCAGGCGACGCCCGTTCCCATACGTCCATATCTCGAACAGCACACCGTCCGAACCGCGGCACAGCAAGGCTGGGATAAGCTCAGCAATGGCGAGTTATTGACTGCAGCGGAGGAAGCCGGTTTCGATATATTGCTGACCACCGACAAGAACATGCGTTACCAGCAGAATCTCGCAGGCCGTAAAATCGCGATTGTTGTTCTGGGACGGCAGCAATGGCCCCAACTTGAACCTCACATTCATCGCGTCGTCGAAGCCGTCAATGCGGCGAAACCCAGCAGTTACGTCGAAGTGGACATCCCCATCAAGTCAGTTTAGGAACACTCGCTGATTCCACAACGAGCTTCGATCCTTGCCGGATTACTCCCGCCTGGTCACCAAGCATTTAGGAATCCTGCGGCCAGGAGCGAGAATGGCGTTCGAAAGTTTGAATTCAGGTTGCGGACGTTTCGTGTTGCAGGCGTTCTTCGATCCACCGTTTAACCATCTGCTGATACTCGGCTACGCCCTCAGATTCGGCCAGCGTCTTCAAATTCTCCACCAAATTCGACGGCAACCTTAAAGAGCCGGGACTCCGGCGCCTCTCACGTGACATTCGCTCATCAAAATCTCGTGGGCTCATATTGTGGTATTGAGTCTCGATTTTGTGCCTTTGACTCTTAGGTAATTTGCCAAGTTGCTTTTTCATCGTTTTCTCTTCTTTTTCGGTTTCAACTCCCAACCGGTCATTATCCCGTTCATCTTGACTGTGCCAAGCTGACTTACTAAGATAGCTAGGCATGACTAAGCAAGACGCGCTTCAAGGTTCCCTTCCTCTTCTCGTTCTCAAGATTCTCGATCGCCGTGGACCGCTGCACGGTTACGGCATTACTGCTCAAATCGAGAGCTTCTCCGAGCACCTGCGAGTCGAGGAGGGTTCCCTTTATCCGGCTTTGCACCGAATGGAAGAGGCCGGTTTGATCAAGGCGAAGTGGAGTATGACCGAAAACAACCGCCGGGCCCGGATGTATGAAGTCACCGCGGCAGGCCGCAAGCAGCTCCAGCAGGACGAGCAGCGCTGGACAGCAGTCGCTGCGGCGATAGGACAAGTACTTAAGCGGGCATGATGGCAACATCGCGTCTTTAACGTTTATGTCCTGGATTTCTCGAATCACCAATGTCTTTCGTCGTGAACGGATCGCCACCGATCTGGACGAGGAGCTTCGCTTCCACGTCGACCAACGAACCGAGGAGTTCGTCCGCGATGGAATGCCGCGCGGCGAAGCCGAACTGAGGGCCCGCCGGCGATTAGGGAACGCTTTGCTTCTTCGCGAGTCGAGTTACGAGACAAAAGCAGCTGCCTGGCTCGACGCCACGCTACGCGATTTCCAGTTTGGTCTCCGCATGCTTCGTAAACACCCGGGATTCGCCGCAATGGGCACGATCATTTTGGCTTTGGGAATCGGAGCGACCACGGCGGTGTTCAGCATGATCAATGCGATGCTCTTGCGTCCGCTCCCGTATCCCAATTCCGATCGGCTGGTTTCGCTCTATGAACCCAATCCCCATATACCGGGTGTGCCGCTGGGAGCGTTCGGCCCCATGACCGGCGACTTCTTCGACTGGAAAAAGGAGAGCCGGTCATTCTCGAGCATGGCCTTGTTTACGACGGATTCAATGAACCTGGCGGTGAATAACAACGCCGTCCGCGTAAACGGGTCTCGAGTCACAGGAGATTTCTTTCAGCTTCTTGGGATATCACCGGCAATCGGCCGCGGCGTTGTGCCGGGCGACGACGATCCGGAAAAACCGGAGGTGGTGGTCATCAGTCACGCGCTCTGGCGGTCCCGCTTCGGCGGAGATCCTGATGTGCTGGGTAAGAAGCTGTTACTCAATGCAAGAACGTACCAGGTTATCGGAATCATGCCTGCGGGCTTTGCGTTTCCAAGCGTCGACGAGTGGTTCGATATGAACGGCGAGGGAGGCGAGGGAACGGATATCTGGGTGCCATGGGTGATGACTCCCGAAGAAAAAGCGTCGCGAAACAGCGGTTCCGACGTGTTCGGGATCGGGCGGTTGCGCCCGGGCGTGCCTTTGAGTCAGGCTCAAGCCGAGATAACCGCGATCGCGGCCCGGCTCGATTCCTTGCATTCCCAATTGCGGGATTGGGGAGCGGTGGTCGAGCCGATAAACGCCAATGTGATCAAGATGGCGCGCGCGCCCATGCTGATCTTCATGGGAGCGGTGGTTCTGGTCCTCCTGATTGCGTGCAGCAACGTTGCGAGTCTCATCCTTGCCCGCACGAACCGCAGGATGCAGGAAATGACGGTGCGCACGGCGCTGGGAGCGCCGCGAATGCGGCTGGTTCGCCAGTTGCTGGCGGAGTCGTTGTGCCTTGCCGGAGCCGGAGGGAGCCTGGGCCTGTTGGCCGCGTTTGGTGCAATGCGCGTTATCAGCCGCCTTGAACCCGAAATCCCGCGGCTCAACCAGGCATCGATCGACGGCCGCGTTCTGCTGGTCGCGGCCGTCGTGACTCTGGTGACGGCCTTGTTGTGTGGACTGTTTCCCGCGCTCTCGGCGTCACGGTGCAGGCTGGATCAGGTACTCAAAGGTCCCGGATCGCGCTCGATCAAAGGCGCCACCGGCCGCTTGCATCGCGGATTGATGGTCGCGGAAGTGGCGATTTCGTTCGTTCTGCTCGTGAGCTCCGGTTTGCTGATGCGCAGCTTCATCAGAGTTCAGTCGGTCGACAAGGGTTTCGTGCCGAACTCGGTGATCGCCGCTCATATCCAACTCGATCCGCGATACGACAGGACCGAACTTCAAACGGCATTCTTTCGAACGTTGGTGGAGAGAGCCAATGCACTTCCGGGCGTCACGGCGGCTGCGGCGATCGACCACCGGCCCTTTGGCGGTGGGGAAACCTTCAGCTTGGTGGAAGTGGATGGGGCCCCGTTTGACGAAAAGCAGTCCTTCGAATCCAGGGCTGTCACGCCCGGGTACTTCGAAGCGATGCACATCCCGCTGCTCGAAGGCACGGGGTTCACCGATCGCGACACACCGAACCGGCCGCCCGCTTTCCTCGTGAACCGCAGCTTTGCCGAAAAGTATTTCCCGGGCCAGACCGCCGCTGGAAAACGCTTCCGGTATCACAGCGGTAATGCTCACTCGGAGTGGTTTACGATCCGCGGCGTCGTCGGAGATGTGCATTACATGAGGTTGGGAACCAGCCCGCCTCCGCAGCTCTACCAATGTTTATGCCAAAGCGGCGCCGACGCGGCATATGTACTGACTCGGACCAGTCTTCCTGCGGATCGCATGGGTTCGGATCTAGGCAAACTGGTTCGCGGCATCGATCCGGCCCTGGCAGTCGCCGACGTGCACACGATGAGTGAGCTGGCTTCGGACGCCGCTTTAGAGCAGCGAATTCCCACAGCGATCATGGGTGGATTTGGCGGCGTCGCTCTGTTTTTGTCGCTCGTGGGTCTGTATGGTTTGATGACCTGCTTCGTCCAGCAGAGAACAGCCGAAATCGGAATCCGGATGGCTCTGGGCGCCCAGCGCCGCAGCGTCATGCGCATGGTCCTCCAGCAAGGGTCGAAACTGGCGTTCAGCGGGATCGCGATCGGTTTGATCTGCGCCTGGGGCGCAACCCGGTTTCTCACAGACTTATTGTTTGAAATCAAAGCGACGGATGCGCCGACATTTCTCGTGGTTGCCGCCCTGTTTGGTGGCGTCTCGATACTTGCCTGTTATGTGCCTGCGCGGCGTGCCACGCGGATCGATCCAATGACGGCGTTACGGTATGAATGATTTTCTGATTCGAGCCATCAGCTTCATCCTCTTGATGCCTTGCGGGACATTTGCAGCGGATTTGGTCTTCTCCGGCAACCTGCAGAGAGTGACTCCGGCATCGATGACTGTCAGGCTTGATGATGGCGGGTTGATTGACGCACGCCTGGCGAAGTCCGGGTCCCTCGCGCCGGGAGCAATCACGCGGTATCAGCTTGGCGACCGCATGCAAATCACGTGCACGCCTTCTTTTGAACTGAAGAAGATTCAATATCTGCGGCCTGCGTCGGCGGAAGAATTGTCCCAGGTTGTGACCTCCTTATCCTGGCGCCGGGAAAAGAATCTTTTGAAACATCCAGATCCGCCTGCTCAGGCAGACCGTGGTCCAGCCGCGGCACAATCCGAATTTGAGCGCGCGCGGCAAGCAGGACTGGAGCGTGCGATGAATCTTCCGAGCTTCGTAGCAGACGAAGTGGCCAGGCGCTGGACCGCCCGACCAAGCAATCCGGCGGCATCGAAACTCGTGGATACCATTGAATCCGAGATCACCATCAAGAACGGCGAGGCAGCCCGTCAAAACATTCGAATCAACGGAAGGCCCTGGAAAAAGGCCGGTGATCCCATCACCTGGAGCCCCGATTTCGGAACCGAACTCAAAGAGGTGTTTGACGTCGAGTGTCCCAACACGTTCGACTTTCAAGGGCACGAAGAAGTCCGCGGGAGACAGCTTTTGGTCTACGGGTTCAGTTCTCCGCCTGATGGGTGTTTCGGCTATGATGTCGTTAACGGCAAACGATACATCCCGGCGAGGAAAGGTCGAATACTGATCGAAGAACAGACAGGCAATTTGCTTCAGTACGAAGAAGAAGCCAGCCAATTTCCGCCTGGATTCCCCTTCAGTTCGACCCGCGAAGTGACCCGCTGGGACTACCTGAAATCCGGTGTCGCCACGTATCTGGTTCCCATGGGCTACGAGTTGTTTTTTACCTTTTCCTCAGGCGACCAGTGGCACATCAGTGCGGAATTCAAGAATCACCGGCATTTTCAATCCTCCGTGAATCTCACCTTTCAGCCGGAACAGTAGACCGTATAACTGTCGTTGAAACAACGCCCGAGGTGCGCAACGGGCCAAGGCGTGGCGATGAGGCAGAAACTGGTGAAAGGCTGAGCATTTCCAGTAACTTCCGGGGAATTCGGCTTCGGGCGCGGTGTTTTGCAAGCAGACGCGGTGTTTTGTAAGCGGGCGCGATGTTTTGTAAGCGGACGCGATGTTTTGTAAGCGGGCGCGATGTTTTGTAAGCGGGCGCGATGTTTTGTAAGCGGGCGCGATGTTTTGTAAGCGGGCGCGATGTTTTGTAAGCAGGCG
>DASXLG010000225.1 GCA_036496425.1 Terriglobia bacterium
ACATTCTTACCATGTGAAAAGTGCTCGATTTTTTGAGGGACTCCATCGCGCTCAACGATGAAATCTTCGGGTTGAAGATCCGTTACGAGCTTGCCGTCGGAATCGGTTACCGTTGATGTAACCTCTTGAAGCACTACATCAACTTTTAATGTTTGCGCGTTTAGGGCCGGTCCGGCGAAGAGGACAAAGCCGAGGAACACCATGATAGACGTGCGCTTGACGGACGAAATCTCTCGTAATGCGATTTCTCTCACTACGGGACGTTCTAAGCTATGCCTGAGACAAAACGGGTCCGTTCCTCTCGAAAAAGCGCGCGGAGATCGCGCCGAAGATGAATCCGCCGACGTGCGCGGCATAAGCGACGCCCCCGGACTGGACGGCCGCTACGGCGCCCACCTGGCTGAAGAGCTGGATGATAAACCAGAGTCCGATCAGCAACGAGGCCGGAATCATAGTTGTGCGGATAAAGATGAATATCACGAGCAGAACGCGTATCCGATCTCTGGGATATGTAATCAAGAAGGCGCCCATCACGCCGGCGATGGCGCCGCTTGCACCGAGATTCGGAACCTGCGAGGAGGGCGCCATGAGGATCTGCGCCAGAGTGGCGGCGATTCCGCTGAGCAGGTAGAAAATCAGGTATCGCAGCCGTCCCATCGCATCTTCGACCTCCGGACCGAAAGCGTGAAGGAAGACCATGTTGCCGATAATATGCATCCAGCCGCCATGCATGAACATCGCGCTGAAGATCGTCAGCCAGCTCCTGCCGGAAACGATCACTGCGGGAATCACCGACCACTGCTGGACAAACGACGCGCCGCCCATGATTTCCAGCACAAAAACCAACACGTTCATCAGAATGAGGGCCGTCGTCATCGCAGGATAGCGGGCCGGCCGGCGGGAGATATCCGTCAAAGGAATCAGCGTCATGGCAGTTTCACAAACGTAAGCTTGGCACAAAAAGTCCTCTGCTGGTCGATCACATTGGCGACAAACCGGCCGTGCCGAGAACGTTCACGGGATCCGGCTTACTGTTGAGGTGGCGTTTGTGGGGAATCGTCGAATGAGTATCTGACGTCTGCCGATGCTTCTTTCCCGTCCGACAATATCGAATACGCGGCTGCGCCAAAGGGAACCCTGCGCGAGCCCCTCCGCAAAGAAGCCACATAAGCTACAGTCACACGGCAAATCAGAAACTGATAGGTTACGTCTTTTTCCCGGACAGACTTACAGTCCCAATGGTCCGTCACGTCCCGCTGATACTTGTCGCGTTCTGAAATCTTCTCGGGGCTCAGGCTGTAGAACCGCATCCCATCGCGATAGTCACGAAGAAACATGTACGGCAGATCGAAAGAATACGATTGCAACCGGCTATCGTAAACGGCATCAACCGGGGGGTTGAGATTCAGGTCGATTTGCTCGAACCGGATATCGCGGTTGTTAAATGAATCGATACTCTCCAGAACTGGAAATCTGGTGGTCACCTGAATGGGGCTGCGGGCGTCGCGACAGGCACCGCTGAAGGAGTACTGGCGCAAATCTCCCTTCACTTCTTCAAGGCTGTGGTGATACCAGGAACCCAGCGCGCGATTGTCGTTGAAAAACGCCACCGGCTTCCAATCCCCCTTGCCCCGGACAAGCTCGGTACAGCTTATGCGATCCGCCGCCTGGAAAACCTCCTGCAAATCCGCCTGACTGAATTTGCCGAAGATGCGCTGAAGCTGAGCGAAAAACTTTGTGACAGCAGCCGGATTTTGCCGGACACCGGGCATGACGTTCTGTGCCTTCAATGTCACCTGGAAAACGCTACAGAAAATTATGACGAGGCAGAGCCGAAGCAGTTTACCGAACATGCTGAGGCCTATTTTAGCTCTTATGCCGATATTGTAACCAGCGGCAAAACATCTCCACTCTCGTAGCCGCGTACCGAAGCTATAGAAAACAGGGGATGAACTTGCGGGGAAGCCAGCTTCTTTTGAAAAACACGGGACAAACTTATAGGGCGATCTACAATCTCAACAATTTTTCTCGAAGGACGCGGGACTGGATGCGGCTCACGGGCAATTCCCGGTCATCGCTCAGGATGACGGTGTAGGTGCCGCCGGCAACCGGAACGATCCGGCGGATCATATTGATGTTCACGACCGCCCCGCGGCCGAGCCGGACGAAGTTCCTGGGATCGAGTCTGGCCGCGAGATCCTTCAGCCGATAGAAGATCGTATGCGTCTCCTTGGTGGTGGTGGACAGGTGAATCAATTCACCTTCGGCAACCACGGATACGAGTTGCTCGACGGGAACCAGAATGATCTCGTCCCGCCGCCGGATCGGAATCCATTGCAACGGCTCTTCCTTTTCGTTGATATCGTAGTCCGCCGCCGCGGCCCGGATGCGATCGATTTCCTCCGCTCTGCGGTCTTCACGTTCCAGGCGCTCTTTAGCCCGGTCGATCGTTTGGCAGAGGCGCGCTGCCTCCACCGGCTTCAGGATGTAATCGACCGCATTCAGCTCGAAAGCGCGTATCGCGTGCTCGTCGTGTGCCGTAACGAACGCGATCATCGGCATATCACGCTTGTTCAGCAGCCGGACGACGCCAAAACCATCGACCTCCGGCATCTGCAGGTCGAGTAGTACCAGATCCGGCCGCTTGGATTCAATCAGAGCGACGGCCCGATCAGAAATGGAAGGCCAGTGTTCCCGACACTGTCCGCGGCGTCACGTAATGCGTTCCGCTGAACGTCGAGAGGAAGTTGTAAACAGCCGTCTTGTTGGCGACATTGACGGCTTCCACGCGGATGCTCCACTTGTTTCTGTCGGCTTTGAACAGGTTGTCGATGCCCGCTCCCAGGTCGAACAGATGACGCGGTAAGACCCGCGGCGGATTGTGATCGTCGTCTTCCGTACCCGCGGCGGGGATCTTCACCAGCGACGATGTGTATTGCGACGCCGGGCACAGGCCCGATGGATCGATCGGCGTCGTCGGTGTCGCCCGGACGCTGCCGCATGCCAGACCGGCCTGGAACTGCTGATCCGGCGTCAACCCTGAAAAGTCGACGATGGAATCC
>DASXLG010000226.1 GCA_036496425.1 Terriglobia bacterium
CCCCCCCCCCCCCTCCCGCCGATCAACTTCCACAACAACACATCAAAGTAGCCTTCGGGATTCGGTGTCGAGCTCTTGAAGGCGCGGTCCGCATTCAGCAGCAGACGAAAGCCCCCGGCGAGCTGTTTCCATTCGAACTTCCTGCACGCGGCGGTGAAATCGGCCGCCTTCCAGGCCGGCACCATGGCGGCCATAGCGACGTCTTTGGCGCTCTGCTTCCCGGCTAGCGACTTTCCGACAAACAACTGGCGCCACACCCGCACGATCCGCGAGAGGACCATGAGCGGATCGACGCCTTCGTCCAGCATCGCTCCGAGCACCTGCACGGCACGCTTGTAATTGCGGCCGAGCACCGCATCGTCCAGTTCAAAAGGACCGAACTGTTCCGACCGCAAAATCAAAACATCCACGTCGCGTATTTCGAGAGCACGGCTTCCGGCGTATGTCTGCAGCTTCTGCATTTCACTATGGATCTGATAAAGATCGATGCCGACGCTGTCCACAATATGCCGCGCCAGGTCGGGCGCGACCTTGTATCGGTCCATCAGCCAGCGCGCCACATCCGCCGGTTTCAGCGCATCGATCTCGATGATCGGAAAAACCTTCGCCCACGCATCCACCGCCTTCCGGGAATTCGCGGCAAGCACGATCCGGAGCGACGCGTTCGGAATTGCCTGCAGCGCGGCAAGATCTTCCAGTCGGCCTTTCGTCGTCTTCTCCGCATTCGCAATGATTAGGACGCGATTCTGCGTGAAGAGCGAGGGCGTCAGGGCATCGTCCATCAGGCGGCCGGAGGGAATTTCTTCAAACTCCTTCGCGGGATATTTTTCGAAAACCCAATCTCCGCCGAAGATCCGCTGCCAAACCGGATGCGACTCCTCCAGGAGAAAATCGTCCTCACAGATAAATCCGAAAACGTTCGAGGGCTGTTTCGGCTGGTATTGTTTGAATTCCGAAAACTTCATGGCTTGGGCGTCAGGTTCGCGTGCATTAAAGTCGCCACAATCGATTCGGCAAACAGGCGCGACAAGCGGTCCAGCGCGGCAGGATCCTCCCGGACAAAATCGCCGGAATTCTGCGCCAGTTCGAACACCTGACGGTAGGTGAAGCGGTCGTTGTGGTACAGCTCTTTGTGGGCCTTCGTATCCGTCACGACAACTTTCATATCGACCAGCATCTCGTAAGTGGACGCCCGCCCGCTTACGTCGAACGTGACAGGAACAGCGATGTAACCAAGGACCTCGCCGGCCATCACGACATCACCCGATTCACCGGGCGTCACATCGTAACGAGTGCGCCGGACGAGTTCCTGCCGCACCGCCTCACTCAACCGCTGCTCCACGCGATAGGACGTCGTTTTGTTGACAAACGTGGGAACGGCAAAGGTCTGGCCCTGTCCGCCGTTAAAGTTTCTGGTGGCTAAACGGTATCCGCAGCCGGGGAGCAGGGCCAGGAACACAAGAAGCACAAGATCTCTTGTGCCTCTTGTGCCTCTTGTGCTTCTTGTGTTCCTGCCCCTCATCGCCCGTATCATAACAAACGTGGATGAGATCTATGCCTATGCCCTCAAGCTCCTGAAAGGCCGGGATTACACCGTTGCGGGCCTGCGCGCGAAACTTGAAGGCAAGTTCGGCAGCGCGCCCGAAGCGGTGATCAGCGGGCTGATGCAGAAGAACTTCCTCAACGACCGCCGGTTCGCGCAGAACTACACCGAGAGGCGCAAAGACAAAGGCGCGCCGCAACTGCGCGAAGAACTGCTCGGCAGGGGAATTGCGCCCGAGCTGGCCGACGAAATCCTGTCGGCCGCCGGCTGGCCCTCGCTTCGGGAAGCCCTGGCCGCTAGAATGAAGGACTGGAAAATGCACGTCCCGCTCCAACCGCGCGATGCCGCTCGTCTTTTCAGGGCTTTGGCGCGTCTTGGATTCGATGAGGACGCCATTCGAGAGGAAATAGAAACGCGATAAGGCGCAGCCATAAAAAATTATGAACAGCAACGAAATCCGCCGGCGATTCCTCCGGTTCTTTGCGGACCGCGGCCACTCGATCGTCAAAAGCTCGCCCCTGATTCCGGCGCAGGATCCGACCCTGCTTTTCGTGAATGCCGGTATGAATCAGTTCAAGGATGTCTTTCTGGGCCGCGAGCAGCGCTCCTATAACACCGCGACCAGCAGCCAGAAGTGCGTTCGCGCGGGCGGCAAGCACAACGACCTCGATAACGTCGGCCACACGCGCCGGCATCACACGTTCTTCGAGATGCTCGGCAATTTCTCGTTCGGCGCCTACTTCAAAAAAGAAGCCATCGATTATGCGTGGACGCTGTTGACGAAAGAATTCAAGCTGCCGGTCGACAAACTCTGGATCACCGTGTTCCGTGAAGACGATGACGCCGCGAACCTTTGGGCAGACGGCCCGGGCGTCGCCCGCGACCGCATCATCCGTCTCGATGAGAATGACAACTTCTGGCAGATGGGCGAAACCGGGCCGTGCGGCCCGTGTTCCGAAATCCATTACGATCTCGGGCCGGATGCCAGCGAACTCGGACATGCCAATTGCGCGTTTCCCTGCGAGTGCGGCCGCTACCTCGAGTTCTGGAATCTCGTGTTCATGCAGTTCGACCGCGACGCTCAGGGCCATCTGAACCCGCTGCCGAAGCCATCGATCGATACCGGCATGGGTCTCGAGCGAATAGCCGTCGTGCTTCAGGGCAAAATCAGCAACTACGAAACCGATCTGCTGCGTCCCCTCATCGACGAAGCCTGCCGGATCTTCGATATCGAGTACGGCGCCGCAGCCGCATCCGATATTTCATTGCGAATCGTCGCCGATCACGTGCGGGCTACAACGTTCCTGATCAGCGACGGCATCATTCCTTCGAACGAAGGCCGCGGATACGTTCTCCGGAAAATCATGCGCCGTGGGATCCGTCAGGGCACCCTGCTTGGCCATCAGGAGCCGTTCCTCTTCAAGCTGTCCGGCTACGTGGTCGAGATGATGAAAGAAGCCTACCCCGACCTTGTCAGCACGCGCGATTATGTCGCGCGCGTCATCAAGACCGAAGAACAGCGCTTCGCGACGATGGTCACTGTCGGCCTGCAGCGGCTAGAGGAAGTCATGGGCCAGCTGGCAAAAGCCGGCAAGGGTGTGATTCCCGGCATCGAGATTTTCAAACTCTACGACACCTTCGGATTTCCGCTGGATTTCACCAAAGAAATTGCCGACGAGAAGTCCATGCAACTCGACATGGACGGCTTCAACGCCGAACTGGAAAAACAGCGCGAACGCGCGCGTCAGAGCTGGAAGGGCGATGAAGCCTCCGTCGCGCCGCTCTATGGGAAATTCGCCGAAAAAGGCGCCACCGCGTTCCTCGGATACCAGGCCGTCCAATCCACGAGCCGCATCCGGGGCATCATTATTAATGGCGCAACCGCTAACAGTATCGAAGGCCAGGGCGTTTCGGCCGAAATCGTTCTCGATCAGACTCCGTTCTACGCCGAATCGGGCGGCCAGGTCGGCGACACCGGCATACTGACTTCACCCAATGGAGTCGCGCGCGTCGTCGATACGTTTGCACCGGTCCGCGGCGTCGTCGTGCACAAAGTGCAGCTGGAATTCGGAAAGCTCGGCATCGATGACGAAGTTCAGGCGCAGGTGGATGAGGATCGCCGCCGCCGGATCGCCGCCAATCACACTGGAACGCACATTCTGCACGCCGTGTTGCGCGAAACGCTAGGCACGCATGTGAAGCAGGCCGGATCGCTGGTTTCGCCGGATCGACTGCGGTTCGACTACACGCATTTCGCTCCGCTGACGGACCGCGAGATCGAAGAGATCGAGCAAAAGATCAATCAGGTTGTATTGCACAATCTCGCTCTCCAGACACGCGTCATGGAAATCAACGACGCCGTCGCCGAAGG
>DASXLG010000227.1 GCA_036496425.1 Terriglobia bacterium
GGACATCAGGACTTCCATAAAGAAGTTCGCCATGACGAGTTCGGAGTACATTCCGACGAATTCCTCCCGCAGCACACGGTTCAGCAGGTCGACATCGGCGGCGTGAACGCCAAAGCTGTCGTGGACCATCAAAAAATGCCGCAGGCCGTGGCTGTGGAGGCGATTCACCGTCAGCATCATGTGGGCGGCATCGAGAGAATGAACCAGGTGCGCGACGACGCCATTCACCTGTGCCCTCCAGTCGATTTTTCGTTTCGGATCCTCTACATGGAGGGTGACCCTCTTGTCAGCCGTGGTGATACGGATTTCCTTCGGTTCGCGGATCTCGTGAACCACGGGAAAACCAGCCGGCGAAGTCCATGCCATGCCCATTCCCGCCTTCGCAAGAGTGCGGGCAATCGCACGGAGCCATTTCATGATTCTGCCGGCTTCGACGGCGACGTCGGGAATGGTTTCCTCCAGGATTCTCGCCAGATACCGGGCACATTTCTCCGGGTCTTCGCAGGATTGGATGACCTTCGTATCGAGCAGTTGTCGGTAGATCGTTCCTCTCGTCGCGCCGTAGACGATGGTCATTGTTGCGGGCTTGACCAGGTCACGATCGATCTTGCCCAGCAATTGCCGGGCGGCTTCTCTATCGTCGCCTTGGCGGTATTGGGCATCGATCTGTATCTTGCTGCTGAGAATCTCGGCGACTTCGAGATAAATATCGTGCGGGTAATCATCCGGCACCAGGTTCACGGCGCTTCCGCCAAATGGATCGCGTCCCAGGGCACTCAAATGCTGGTACCCGTTACACGAGCCGTCCATGCTGATCGGTAAATGCGATCGGAAGCCGGGGCCGACCTCTCTATAGCGTTTCCACTCGAGACACGCCGCGAAGAACAGCCACGGCTTATCCGCTTTGTCCCGCAACGGGCAGTCACCGAGCGGATTGCCGGCGAACGCGAGGATTTCCTGTTCATGTTGATCGAACCACCCAATCCGTTCTTCGAAGGAGACTTTTTTCCCCTTCCAGAAGCAGTTGGCAATGTGGATCTTCAGCCAGTACGCGCCGCGCTCTCCCAACTCTTTACCTACCCCAAATTCGAGCAGCGACTTTCCCCAGTGGTTCGACTGCGGATGGATCAGTGGCGGCACGGGATAGGCGCGGCCGCGATGGTCTAACTGCCACGGAAAATAGATATGCAGCTCCCGAAGGAACCGCTCCGCCGACGGCATGCGCAAGGCCATGAGGTGTTTGTGGGCTCGAAGTTCGCCGGCGGTAAATGTTTGCAATCCGAAAGACCGCTGGCCTGATTCGCAAACCCGGCGCATGATTTCGCAGACGCCATTATTAAGGCGGTAGTCGGTATTCTGCAGCGCATTGACGGCAACCAGGACCCTTGAGAAGTCCGCCTTCCGAAACAGTTTTTGCGCCCTGCCGCGGGGTTCATCCTTCAGAAGTTTCAAGGGCACCCGGAGATAGCCGCCGTCCGCGGAGTGCGAGGTAAAGGGACGTGGCGGAACGACCATCGGCGCGTAAACCGGAGCGGGTAGCGACGCCAGCGCCGATGGATGATTGGCGAGCCACTCGGCGGCCGCCGGCGTGAGCGCAATCCGCTCGGTCGTTGTCATGCGTTTCCCGACGCCCTCCCGGGTCATCTTCACCTCGAAGATCGGCTGACCGGCGAATCGGGCATGCTGAAGAGCCAGTGAAACGTTTTTTTCACCGAGATGATGAGAGATGCGGTCCGTGTCCCAGTCGTCCTTATTGTCGAGCCTTCGAGTGTACTCGTCGGCCCGCCGCCGGGCATTGCGGTTGTTATTGCGTGAGCGCAATTGCAGGGCGACATCCACGCCTCTCTGTTCAGCGCAATCCAACATTCTTTCAATCCGGCACCACTCACCGATGTCATATGCAACGGGCGTGCGCGGCGGCGCCACACCATCTTCACTTTGGGACCTGCAGATCCAGTTCACCAAAGTAGAGAGAGTGATCAGAGCATGTTGTTCCGCACTGAGCGACAAGAATGGCGTTCCCCAGATCGGCAGCTTCCGGTATTCGGAAGTCTGCAATTGCATTTGCAGTTCGCGGATCGCACTCGACAGCGAGTCCAGGCAATTACCGACCAGATCTTTCGCCGGCCTGAAGTCCGTCGCGAGCTGAAAATCGCGGTTTTTGGCATGGCGAAGGCTGGCGTCGTACACCATATTCGTCTCGAATCGTATTTGTCGCTCTATGTCGTTCATACCTAACGGGATAGTGAAAAATGTAACAAATAATGACCTCCTATGAGATAGAAGAGCAAGAAAAATCGCTCGAAAATCTCTAATCCAAAAGAAAGGAGGACAAAACCATGAAAGGAAAATCGACTCCCACTCAGATCAAGGCCAAACTTGGTCTGCACAGGGTTTCGGATACCGACACGGTCAAGGCGCTCATGACGGCGTACGAAGGCCTGTTGAACAATCCGAAA
>DASXLG010000228.1 GCA_036496425.1 Terriglobia bacterium
CGAAATCGCGTCGAACCTTGGAGAACTTGATGATGACGACTTCCGTCATCTCGAGCTGTGCCCGGAATGTTTAGAAGTGTTTAAGGCACTTTTTGACTGTAATCGCAGCAATACCGAACTCGGGCAACAGATCCATTATTCGACACCCGAACAGGTTTCCTGAGGATACCCGGGGGAAAATCCTATTAGAAATTGCATCATTCGAGGTTTTCTCATTTCTTCATTTTGAAATGCAGAAACCTCGAATGATGCAATTTCCGATAATTATCCGATGGTCGGTTTGCCGGCCCTCCGGTACGGCTCCTTGGAGTACTTCAACGCTTCCGCTTGAGCTCCGTAGGCGTCGTCGCCGGTATTGATCGCCTTCTGATATTCGGTGACGGCGCGATCGCGCTGGCCGCGGATATCGAAGATCTTGCCGCGGTTGATATACGACCAAACTTCAACCCATTTGGCCTTGAGATCGCCGTTCAACGCCTGCTGGAACTGCTGTGCGGCGGCCTGAACGTTGCCGAGTTCGAATAAGGCTTCACCCATGCGGAACATGGCGAGCGAGTTGTTGGAGTCGAGATCGATGGCCTTCTGGTATTCGTCGATCGCGGTGTTGTACTGGCCTTCGTTGGACAACTCTTCGCCGCGGCTGATGATGACCGCAACCTTGATATCGGTCGACATGTGAAGGATCTTTTCCTTCGGGTCGATGACGATCGATTTCGGTTTGCGGTCCGTTTTGACGGTGATGTCGCTCGATTCGCCGACGACATCGACGCGCGAGTATTCCGGATCGCCGTCGGTCAGAACCTGAAACTCGACCGGCATCCGGAACAGATCGAGATCCTGTTTGACGGTTCCGTCGATCTTGTAGCCGCTCTTCTCACGATAGATGGTGTAATCCAGCTTGAATTCCGGCACGCCGGAACCACTGACCCACTCTTCGAAGAAATAGCCGAGATCGCCTCCGGCAACGTCGGACGCCAGCTTTTCGAAAGCCTCGGTGGAAGCGGGCGTGTTCTGAAACTGCTGGGCATACTGGGCCAGTATTTTGTCGAACGTTTCATCCCCGACCACCCAGCGCAGCATGCGCAGGACGTAGGCGCCTTTGTACTGGACAAGAGCGCGGTATTCGGGCGTGTCCTTGTCGAGCGCGCCGCCCTGGCGGACGGTATTGGTTCCGTCGTATCCCAGAGCCCGAACCAGAGCCGTATGAATGTGCGTTTGGGCTTCGGCGGGCGACAGCGTCTTCTCGAAATACAGGAGGCTGGCGAACTGTGCCATACCGTCACCGAGCCAGGCATCCGTGGACTGGTCCTTAATCGAGAACTTCATCGGGAACCATTGATGGGCGACGGCGAAAGAGAGCGCATCCGAATCGAAGTCTTTCCGGATGCCGGTGGACGGCACCATCAGCATTCCGACCGACGATTGCGCATTCCAGTTCGCGCCTTGAACTTCAACGATGCGGAAGCTGTTCGATGGCGGCGGTCCGAACTTCTCCGAGTAAAAATCGAACATCTTGCCGACAGCGTCCGCGATCGGCGATACCGCAGCGGCATCGGCGCTGAGAGTGTCCACAGCGATGTCGGCGCCGCCGGCCTTCACATTGACGGCGGTGTACTTCCCTGCCGCGATTGTTCCCCAATATGAAGGCTGAGAACTGGCGTAGCCGTCGCCCGCTTTCGCGAGGTCGCAAACCACGCTCCAGCCGGCGGGCGCGTTGATCTTCAGGCGCATATTGGCCTTATCGCGGTAAAGGCCGTTGGTGGGGAACCATTTTCCGGCATAGAGAAGGAAAGCGCTGTTTTCGGAAATACGGCCAAGAACCGGGTCGTGGCGATTATCCTCCGGGTCCAGAGTACCGGAGTATTCGAGGTGCACGACCGGGTTGCTGTTGAATTGCTGGGCGCTGAGGTCGACTTCAACCGTCGAATCGACGTCGAACTGACGGATGCGGGCTTCGACACCGGCAACCGACGCTTTATCGACGCGGAGCCGGCGATCGAGGTCGAACACGGCGTAGTTCTTCCGGTCGAGCTGCTTGAATTGAATATCCGCCTTGCCGACCAGCCGATGATCGGCGGGAAGCAGAGTGACTTCGACGGAATACTGGTCGACGTGGATTTTCGGCCGGTCCGCCAGATCGTCCTGAGGCGCCTGCTGGGCTCCGCGCACCAACTGCTGCGCGGAAGCCGGTACGATGCTGACCAGCGCTGCCGCTAAGCAAAAGATAAGTTTTTTCATAGGCTTCATGGAATTCGAACTACCAGTTTGCCCATTCCGGCATTGTCGTTCTGGTCGTACACCCGGAAAGCGATCACATGCTCGCCCGGTGTCAGATCGCCGGAAAGATAATTAAACGACTCCGATTTCGAATCGATGATTCCGTCTTTCGGGAAAACAGGACGCCAATCCCCGGTATCGATGGCGACCTCCGCCTGACTGAGTGTAGACGTCTGGTCCGCCGCGTCGATAGCAACCCGGGCCTTCCTTCCTTCGATTCCGTCCAGCTTCATCGTGATGACCGGGGGTGTATTGTCGATAGTAAAGGGCCGGCTCTCCATCTCGCCCTTCAGCGCCAGCTCCGGAGGATTCGAGGGGGCGTCGCTCGCAACCACGCGAACGACATAGGTGCCGTCCGGCAGCGTATCCGAATTGATCGTATAAAAATTGTCGCTGACATCGCGCTTCAACAGCTTCCAGGTCCGCTCGTTCTCCTCACGGTAATAAAGGTCGTAAACCAGCGTGTCCTGGTTCTTATCCGTCGCAGTCCATTGGAACGACTGGGCTCCGCGCTGTGGTATGCGTCGCGGCGGAATGGAGGAAATCTTCGGCAACCCCGCGCGCGCATTGGCGCGTATCGTCGCGGGATCGTCCGGATTCACCACATTTCCTGTGTTCAACGGGACCTTTTGAAGAGCCACGGCTATCGGCAACACCTCGATATTCGCCATTTCAGGGCGATAGTTCTGTTGCAGGAACGGGACCTTTATGGAGCCCAGGCGCGGCGATTGCGTCCGGTCGGCCTTCATGACGGCCTGCCATTGAATGAATCGGGCTTTCGGGCTTGCAGAAGACCCCGCAGGATCGACTTTCTGCCAGTCCGACCAGGTCTTGTCGGGGGTACTCGTGTTCCCTGTCCTGGTGGACAGTTCGATACTTCCGCCGCCACCCTTCCAGGAAAGTTTTCCAAAAGACGAGACGGCGTCGGTGTCCTTGACGATTGACTCATAGGTCCCGGATGTCGCCGGCGTGTCGCCGATACGGAACAGCTTTCCGATATTCGCGGACGTGGCATAGATGCGGTTACCGGCTTGCAACAGGCGTGTTGTCTGTTCCTCTGTCGATTCAATGACCAGCGTGATGTTACGCGGCCCGTCGACCGAATAGATGCGGCCTTTCGTGCCGGTCGAAAACAGCACTTTTCCATTGTCCGGCAGCACTGAAAACGCCAGTTCGTCACGCGAACGCCAGAGCGTGTTCACGACACCGTCGGGCTGAATTTCCAGAATCTCGCTTTGCCCGTTCGCCTCGGACCGGCGGGTCTGGGACCGCGGAGTGTCGGGTGAAACCGTATCGACAGATTCGATGACCTGAATGTCTTGCGGCTCAGCCGCATTGACAGTGACGGTGATGCCGGCCTGGGGGTTATTTGACGTCGCGGGCGCAGTGGCCGGGGCCGCAGGAGCGAGCGCCGGTTCGCCGCTCATCGCGGCGGCATAAATGGTGCCGTTCGGCGCGACGGCGACGGAGTGAATCTCGCGCAGTCCGGAATCGTAAAGGACAAAAGCCTTTCCGGCCGGCGTGATGCGGTAAATGTAGCCCTTCGGATCGCCGCCCGCGATGACGTTCCCATCATTGTCGATCGCCATCGTGACGATATGGGTTTCGTCCGTTTCATAGAAGGGTGCGCCCTTGCCGTCGGGCGTTACGCGATAGATGACGCCTTTATCGCCGGTGCCGACGAGCAAACGACCCTGTTTGTCGAACACCAGCGACCAGATGTATTTCGCCTTCGGATCGAAGAACTCCTTCGCCGTGCCGTTCTCGATCCTGTAGACCTTGCCGTCCGGCGAGGTGCCGGCATAGAGGACGTCCTTACTGTCGACCGCGAGCGCCATCACATCCAGTTCGGTGAGGTCGACGAGCATGCTGCCTTTGCCGGTGGAATCGACTTTGAAGATCTTTCCGTCGTGGCCGGTGCCGAGGTACACGTTGCCCTTCGAATCGGCCGCGGCCGACCACACCAGCGTCTGCTCGGTGTTGTACAGCATGTCGAAACGCGGCGCGAGCGTCAGTTCGTCGTCGCTGGTGAGGGACAGATTCGTCAGCTTGCCCTTGCGAAAATCGTCATAGGTCCGGATTTCCCAGAACTGCGGCGTAACCGCCAGCAATGGGACAACCAGTAGAAGCGGAATAATAATCCAGAGAATTTTCTTCATGTGTTCAGTGTGCCCAGGTCACGGTTTCACCATCAGGTTGAGCGTGCGCTGCCCCTGAATCACATATTTCGACTGCGGGAGCTCGTACTCGCGAATCGTGGAGTTGGGAAGCCCGGAAACATTCCGGCTGGACGACCGGTCGGTGTTCAACAAGGCCGCCATCGAGGGCGGTAACGAAGGAAATTCTTCGCCGCCGATGATGACGCCGGGCTCTGAGCTGACTACCTTTATATACAACCTGTCGTTCTTCCGGAGTTTGTTCAACTCAGTAATAACCTGCTTCATGCTTGCGGGAACATTCGCAGGCGCGCGGCGGATATCCAGGTTCGTCACCGTCGTTCCGTCGCCCGCGACCAGCTGAATCGGGCCTGCCGGCACACTGGCCGGAATCTGCACGGGATATTGCTGGATAACGGTCTCGCCCGATGTCGTCCGCAAAGATGCGGTCAGCGTGACCGTCTCGCCGGGAGCCACTTCAGGCTTGTTCACGGCGATGCGCTCGAGCTGGGCGTTGGTTTTCCTGTCCATCGAGGTAATCTGCAAATCGATGTTGTCGATCTGCACTCCGTCATAGCCGGACATCAACAGATACTGGACGGGGCTGACGGCGGCAATGGATGCCAGTGCCGGCCCGTTCGCATCGCTGGAGAAAACATTTCCGATATTCACCGGATCCTGGTTCTTCAGATGGATCTGACCGGAAATCGAAAGCGTCATTTCGCCCAGCGCGCGTTCGCTCGCCGTGATGGTGTTGAACACGATGAAGTTCAAAAGCGGTGCAGTGAGGGCCCGATCCGACGCAACTTCGAATTTGTATTTGTTGACCGTGTTGAGGCTCGAATTCACAGTCAGGCTGACGGGAATCATCTTGGAAGTGACGCCGAGAGTGCCGGCGATTCCGGTGGCGCGATCCTGCTGGAACGATCCGACGACATCCAGCGGCACCGCGAGCTTGAATGAATTCTGCAGATTCGGCAGCAGTGAAATCACGTAACCGGCCGACATCGGAACATCCGTCGGACCGGCCGTCAGATTGGGGTGACCGAAAGCATAGACTCTATTGCCGTCCACGTAGGTCACGGTTCCGTTGGCGCTCCAGCTGATATCGCCACGAATCAACTCGACGTTGATCGATGAGCCCGGCTCAATCTTGCTGGGAGCCGCCGGCGCGAGACCGGCCGCGCTTCCGCCGCCTCCTCCCTGGACCGGGATGAAACCGAACTCATTGAAAAACTGTCCGAACTGCTGCAACGCGGCAGGCGTTGCGCCCGAAATAAACAACGGAGTCGAAACGCGAGCCAGCGACGGTGTGCCGGTGCCGGTAGAGAATGGACTGGAACTCGCGGCGAGCACCACCTGCGAAAGCGGCGTACCTTGTTCCAGCTTTTGAAGCTGCCGATAGATGAAAGATGTCGGGGACTCGGTCGCCAGAATACCGGCACGGCCGCTTCCGATGGAGTCCGAGCCGGCTCCCGAACCGGATGTCCCGCCTTCGGCGATCCGGCGCGGGGTGGCACCGGCTTTCTGATCGAGTAAGCCGAGCATCTGCTGGATCGGCTGGATTCCCGCAATCGGTTCAGTCGCATAAGGGAAGGAGAAGGCCACGGCGCCCAGAAGTTTGCCGTCAATGTAGACCGGGCTGCCGCTCATTCCGGCGATGACACCGGTCCTGGCCAGCGGCCCTCCCGACAGCCGGGCGAGGATCATGTCTTGCTTCGGGGCGTAGTTCTTCAGCACGCCGAGTAACTCGACATCGAATTGCTCGATCCTGGTTCCCTGGAAAACCGTTTTCCCGTACCCTTTCATGCCGGGGCGCACCTCGTCGGCCGACATAAATTGGGCGCTTTGAGCAAAAAGACTGGCCGCGAAGGCGCCGAAGAAAATCAGGGAAAATGAAACGAGCTGGAGGGTTTTACTTTTCATGGTTGACCGTGATGGTCCCTTCCTAAATACAATGTTTTCAATCGGAAAATGACAATCCATATTAAAGGAATGGTCGAGTTGGTGTCAACGCCATGGCGCTGACCGGTTTCGTCCTTGCGGGCGGGAAAAGCACACGAATGGGCCGCGATAAAGCAGGCCTGGACTGGCACGGCCAACCGCTTCTCGACCACATGCTGGGGTTACTTCGTGCCGCCACCGGCGACGTCCAGGTGGTAGGCCGCGACCCCCTGCCCGACCGGCTGCCCGGTCTCGGACCACTTTCCGGAATAGCCACTGCTCTCGAGTTCACCTCGACGGATGCCAATCTGATCATTGCGGTAGACCTTCCTCATTTGACGAAGGACTTTCTCAAATATCTGAGCTTACGTACTGAAAACTCCAGCCATCCGCTGGTGGCCTGCAAGATTGAGTCCGCATTTCCGTTGTGCCTGGGTGTGTGGCGCTCGATGCTCCCGGAAATTCATCACCGGATCGCGGCAAAACAACTCAGCGTGCGGGGATTCATCGAATCCGGCAGCGCTGAAATCGTCTCGGAATCGGAATTGCACGACGCCGGCTTCGACTGGTCGATTTTTCGCAACGTCAACAGACCCGAAGACCTGTAGGCATTGGAAATTGGAGGTTGAAAATTCGAGATTGGAGGTTGAAGATCCGAGATCGGATCTCCAATTTCCAACCTCCAACCTCGAATTTCCAATAAGTTTCCGGTTTTAGTTGCCCCAGATCTGTCCCTACCCTGAAATAGCGTTCCGGAGTAAGAGAGGGGTGCTATGAGCCGACGGCTGCCGAATGCGATTGTTGTTATTGCTTTGTATGGGTTTATGTCGACTGCGGCATATGCCCAACTGAAGGACAACCTCGAGCTGAATTTCTTTGGCGCCGGGAGTTGGTACACGCACAAAAACTACCAGGTGAGTTTCCCGCAGTCCACGCTGCCTGTTAACGGCGAGTTCCATCTCGACAGGGCGATACGTGGCGGCGTACGCGTTGGTGTGTACACCCGCGGGCACTGGAGCGAGGAAATCTTTTACAGCTACGAGCCGAACAAGCTGCACCTGCTGCGGACCACCGCGCCGCCAACGTCTTTGAACCTGCCGATGCAGGTCCACAATTATGGCGTGAACGCCATCTACTATTTCAACGATGATGAAAACCACGCCGTCCGGCCCTTTGTGAGCATCGGGGTGGGCGGCACTCTGTTCCGGCTGACGCCGGAAGCGGAAGCCTTCGTCAAGGACCCGCTGCGGGGCGACATTCCCGAAATGCATAGCTCGAATGAGCTTTCCATGAACTATGGATTCGGCGTCAAGACGCGGGTAAATCACTGGCTGGGATTCCGTATGGACGCCAAGGGCTTCCTCATCCCGACGCCCTCGTTCGGTTTACCACACACGTCCAGCGACCCGACAGCGCAAGTTCTGCCACTCACGGGCGCGACACACAACGCCGAGGTTTCAGCCGGGATCATTGTTTATTTCTTCGGAAAGAGGTAGAGCACGTACAATAAGACTCTCGAATGCTTCATTCAGGCCCGCAAGCTCCATCGCGTATCCTTGTCGTCGACGACGAACCTGAAATAGTCGCATTTATTGGAGAGTTATTCATGAGCCGGGGGTACGAAGTCCTGGGCCTGTCCGATTCCCGCGAAGCCTCCGGGAAATTCGACTCATTCCAGCCAGACGCCTGTGTCTTCGATTTCAGAATGCCGCACCACTCCGGCGCCGACCTGCTGGACATGATCAAGAAAAAAGATCCCCGCATCGAGGTGATCTTTCTGACCGCACAGGATGAAGCCTCCCTGGCCGTCAACCTCATGAAACGCGGAGCGACCGATTTTCTATTGAAGCCGGTTGAGGTGAATCAACTCCTGCTCTCCATCGGCCGCGCGCTCGAACACCGGCGCCTGATCATCGAAAACGAGAATTACCGGCTGCATCTCGAGCAACTGGTGCTTGAAAAAACCAAAGCTCTCAATCAAGCATTGACCAGTCTGAATCATGTGCATTCCGCAACGCTCGATGCGCTTTCGATGGCGCTGGATTTTCGCGATCAGAGCACGAGCGGCCACTCCCGGCGCGTCGCCGATCTGACGGCCGGGGCCGCGCAAACCATGGGTATCCGCGATTCGGCGCTCGTCCAGATCGAGCATGGCGCGCTATTGCACGACATCGGCAAGCTCAAAATACCGGACAGCATTCTCTGGAAGCCGGCGAAACTCGACGAGGAGGAATGGCAGACCATGCGGCGCCACGCCGAATACGGATATGAATTCCTGAGCAATGTGGAGTTCCTGAAGGGAGCGGCGGAGATCGTGTACACCCACCACGAGAAATTCGATGGTACCGGATATCCGCGGAAGCTGCGAGGCGAGCAGATTCCGTTCGGTGCTCGCGTATTTATGGTGGTCGACACGGTGGACGCGATGATCTACAAACGGCCGTACAACACCCCCGTTCGATTCAGCGAGGCCGCCACCGAAGTTCGCCGCTGCTCCGGCACGCAATTCGATCCCGGTCTTGTCGAACCTACGCTGGAGTACCTGAGTCAGCACGTGCCCGAAGAACTGAGATAGGAAAATTAGCCACAAGAAGCACAAAAGGCTTTCTGTGCTTCTTAGGGCTTATCGAAATGGTCGTCTGCGGCTTCATGTCCGCTGCCGCCCGCTTACCCGGAACGAAAAAGACCAGTCCAATAAGGAAAGAGCCGGCAAAAAGCCCGACCCGAAATAACCCCCAAATATCCCGGCTGTGCGCCGTCGCGCTTGCGCTTCGCCCCATGATGACCTCACCCTTCAAAAAGAGGAACCGTATTACCTTTTTTCGATTTCGATGTCCCACCTTACAGGTCGCAAGGGCAAGTCCATTGGTGGTTTCAGAATTGTAAATTGCTGATTTTGTGGAGTGCGAGATCTTGTTCCACCTTTGGCCGAGGTCTTGCTAATGAGCAGTCGGGCTACGACGGGGGGAATTTTTCCCATATACTGGTGAATGTGACGACTTCAAATATCCATAGAGCCGATTCAATAGCACGCAAAGACGGTACAGGCCCAAGAAAGACGAAGGTCCTGATCGTCGACGACGAACCCGCAATCCGCGAAGTTCTTGAAATGATCCTCCAGGAGTGGGGTTATGACGTCCGTCTGGCATCAGATGGGGCGGAGGCCAAGGAGATGGTCGAATCCTACGATCCGGACATCGTCATCTCCGACGTGGTAATGCCGCAGCTCTCCGGCCTCGATTTGCTGCGTTGCCTGAAGGCCGGCAACCCGAACAGGCCCGTCATTCTCATCACGGCGCACGCAAGTATCGACCTTGCCGTCGAATCGATGAAACAAGGAGCGCAGGATTTCATCACCAAGCCAATGGATTATCCGAAGCTGCGGGCCATCCTGAAGGCCTCGGAATCCGACATCGAGATGCGGCAGACCTCGCGCAAGCTCACCTCGCAGCTGGAAAGCGGCTCGGGATTCGGCGAATTCGTGGGCAGCAGCAAGGCGATGCGTGATGTGTACGACCTTATTCAAAGCCTGAGCTCGAGCGACGCGTCCGCCATCATTACCGGCGAAAGCGGAACCGGAAAAGAGCTCGCCGCCCGCACCATCCACCGCCTGAGCAAACGCGCCGACGGAGCGTTCATTGCGGTCAACTCCGCGGCAATTCCGGAAACCCTGATCGAAAGCGAAGTCTTCGGGCATGAGAAAGGCGCGTTTACCGGAGCGGTTGGAACCCGGCCGGGCTGTTTCGAACTCGCCAGCGGCGGCACGTTGTTTCTTGACGAGATCGGTGAAATGCCGCTGCAACTCCAGCCGAAACTGCTGCGCGTGCTCGAAGACGGCAAGGTTCGCCGGCTCGGCGGAAAGCAGGAATTTGAATTCGACGTCCGCGTGATCGCGGCGACGAATCAGGAACCACGGACCGCCATTCAGGAAGGCCGGCTGCGCGAAGATCTCTACTACCGCTTGACCGTATTCACCGTGCAGTTGCCTCCCTTGCGCGACCGCAAGGAAGACATTCCGCTGCTCGCCCAGCATTTCATCTCGGAATTCAACAAGAAGCACAACGTCAGCGTGGAGTCTTTGCGAAACGATGCGCTGGAAATGCTGATGGCGTATAACTGGCCGGGAAATGTCCGCGAGTTCAGGAACGTGATGGAACGAGCCCTGATTCTCGCGCGCGGAGAGTGGGTCGAAACCATCCATCTACCGCTCGACCTCCGGCATCCCAGCCCCGAATCTTCGACCAAGATCGTGCTGCCGCTCGGCATCACGGCAGCCGAGGCCGAACGCGAGCTCATCCTCAAGACGCTCGAGAAAACCAATCACAACAAGGCTGAGGCCGCGCGGCAGCTCGGCCTGGATGTCAAAACCATCCGGAACAAGCTCAAGAGTTACAAAATCGAGGATTGATGGTCTGGCTATCGCTGCTGGCGGCGACCGGTATCATCTTTTACCTCGCGGCCCGATCGTCGCGGCTCGTCCAGCAGAACCGGCAGATGAAGGCGCGGTTCATCGAGCTGGACCAGATGAAAAAGAACTTCATTTCCCACGTTTCGCACGAGCTGAAGGCTCCGCTTGCGTCCATGCAGGAGACGACGCATCTGATGCTGGAGCGGATTCCGGGTCCGCTCACCGAAAAGCAGCAGCGGCTCCTCGATCTCAACCTGCAAAGCGGCAAGCGCCTGGCGCAGATGATCGGCAATATCCTGGACCTCTCGCGGCTCGAAGCCGGAATCGTCGAATACGATATGCAACCCGCGGATATCGCCGATCTCATGCACAATGTCGTGCTCGAGCTCAGCTCGCAGGCCCGCGAGCGGTCGCTGCGCATTCTGACGGATATTCAACGCGAGCCGCTGCTGGTCGAATGCGATCCCAATCGCATGGTGCAGCTGTTCACGAACCTGCTCGAAAATGCCGTCCATTTCTCGCACAAAGGCGGATTCATTGGAGTTCACGTGCGAACCATCCCGCAGCTGCCGAGGATGCCTCACAACGCCCGAACGCGAATTGCAAATCGCGCCTCGAACGGATTCGCGCTGATCGGGGTTTCGGATTCGGGGCCGGGCATCGAGGATCACCACAAGGAGTCCGTCTTTCACACATTTCATCAGGCAAAACAGGGCAAAAAGAGCCCCGGTGAAAGCCTCGGGCTCGGACTCGCCATCTCCCGCGCCGTCGTCGAAGCTCACAAAGGAACCATCTGGGTGGAAGACAATCCGTCAGGCGGAGCGATCTTTTTTGTGCTGTTGCCGCGTGTTGCGGCCGAGAGCGGGACGCTGGCGCAAGCGTCTTAGTCCTTATTTGACGGGCCAGGCCCAGAACGCCGTTTGTCCGCCTATCGCATGAACAACCTCCAGATCGATCGCAGGCACATGGCTTAGCTCTTCGAGCGTCTTGTCTTCCGAGATGCACAAAATACGGCCTTGCGACAAAGCCGTCTGAACAAACTCTTCCTGTGAAAAAACAGTCTGAACGTGATTGAGCCGGTAGTAATCGAGGCCGTATTCCGCCCAGCGCTGCGGTTTATACATCACCACGGTCTGGGTTGCAGGCACCAGCTGCGCCAGCGCAGGCTGCCAGGGCCTCATCGTATCGGTTATA
>DASXLG010000229.1 GCA_036496425.1 Terriglobia bacterium
GATCACGCTGCGTCGTGGCATGCGATACCCTCCTAAGGTTTAAGTCCCAAGACGCGAAGTATATATCCCAAGGGAACACTATTGGAAATTTGAAATTGGAGGTCGGAAAGTTGAAATCGGATTTCGAATCTCGAATTTCGAATCTCGAATTTCCAATTTCCCTTTTCCAGTGATACATTCCCGGGCTACCGGAGGCACTAATGCTGAAACGCTCCTTTCTGGTCCTCTCCGTCCTGGGTCTGATGTTTGCCGCCGTAGCGAGCCAGACGGCGCAGACGCCTGCGTTTGTCCCCGTCACCGACGAGATGCTCGCGAACCCCAGTCCCAACGACTGGCTTATGTTCAGCCGCACGTATGATGCGCAGCGCTACAGTCCTCTGAAACAGATCACGAAAGACAATGTCGGGCAGCTGAAGCTGGTGTTTTCCACCGAGATGAAAACCGGAACGCAGGAGAGTATTCCGATCGTGTACCGCGGTGTCATCTATGCGGCGACGCCCGGATCGGCGATTCAGGCGATCGACGGCACCAACGGCAAGCTGCTCTGGGAATACAAACGTCCGACCGGGATGTCGAAGACCAAAGGCATTGCCATCTACCAGGACATGATTTACTACACCGCCCCCGAAGGTGTGATCGTCGCTCTCGACGCGCGGGATGGAAAAGTCCGGTGGGAGCAGAAAATCGGCGAAGCGCAGCAGACTTCCGGCCCGATTGTCGTCGAAGGCAAGGTCATCAGCGGCCGCGCCTGCGCCCGCACGCGTGAGAGTTGTTTCATCGCGGCCAACGACGCGCGCACCGGCGAATCCGTATGGAAGTTCCAGGATATCCCCGCACCCGGCGAGCCCGGCTCTGAATCCTGGGGGCCCGGCGGACCCGCAGACAACGTCATGGCCTCGACCTGGGCCTTGATGGGCTCCTTCGATCCTATCCGCAGAGTCATCTATTGGGGAATTGCCAACCCCATGCCGAACACACGCATGGAGCGCCACAACGGCGATCCTGAAGGCACGGCGAAAACAGCCCCCGCCGATTTGTACAGCAACTCGACCGTTGCTCTCGATCCCGCAACCGGAAAACTGAAATGGTATTACCAGCATCTGCCCGGCGACGATTGGGATCAGGACTACACCAACGAACGAGTTCTGTTCCGGACCCCGGTCAGCCCGGATCCGCAGTATGTGAAATGGATCAACCCGGCAATCAAGAAAGGCGAGCAGCACGACGTCTCCGTCAATGTCGGTGAAGGCGGAGGAATCTGGGCCCTGGACCGCAATTCAGGCGAGTTCCTGTGGTCGAATCCATTTCCGTACGACAACCCGAACTTTCTGATTTCCGGTATCGACGTGAAGACCGGCCGCGTCACCATCAACTACGACCTCGTAATGAAAAAGCCCGGAGATCATCACGTCATCTGCTTCTGGAACACCAAGAGCTATTGGCCGATGTCCTATAACCCCGTCACGAATTCGCTCTATGTTCCGTTCAACGATAACTGTCTCGATATGACAGCAAAGGATGGGACAAAAAACGAACGCCGGGTCGGTTCGATGGGACCGCGAGCGATGGCGGATCCGAGTTTCTTCGGCGGCATCGAAAAAGTGAACATGACGACGGGCCAGATCACCAACCTCTTTCATACGAAAGCTCCAAGCAACGGCGCGACGCTGTCCACTGCCGGCGGCCTGGTGTTCTGGGGAGATCTCGACCGGAATTTCTATGCCTTCGATGCCGAAACCGGAAAGATGCTCTGGCAGACGCAGATCGACGCCCCGATCCAGAACAGCACGATCACATACGCTGTGAACGGCAAGCAGTACATCGCTGTACTCGGCGGTCTGGGCGGTCTCTCTTCCGGACTCCTGAGGCAAGCGGGGTTCCAGCCGGTTCAGAAAGACGGGCTGTACGTGTTTTCATTGCCGTAAAAGGCAAGCTGCAGATGACGCGGATGCATCAGCGCTATCGGCGTCGTCTGCGGCTAACGTACTTCCCAAGAAGGGTAGAAAAGAACCATCCCATTAATCCGGCCTGACTCCGCTCAGTCTTATAACTATTTATTTTCAACAGCTTACGAATTTGGAACGTTTCCTGCTACAAGATACACCAGCGCCGACATCTCCTCTGGAAGGGTTTTGGTCGTCGTTTCATCGATTAACTCTGGCCCCCGGTTTCCGGGGGCCTTTTTTTGCGCTACGATATCCGGCATGACAAAAATCACTCGCCGCGAATTTGCCTGGACTGCGGCTGCTCTAGCTTTGCAGACCCGGACGCTGGGCGCAGCCGTATCTCCGCTCGATGACGTTCTCCGGACGGGCATCCAGCGAAGAAAGATACCGGCCGTTGCCGCAATGGTGGCGACCGCGGACAAGATCAGGTATCAGGGCGCATTCGGCAAACGCGACGTGTCTTCAGGTATCGATGTCACGCCGGACTCGATCTTTGCAATCGCCTCGATGACCAAGGCGATCACATCAACGGCCGCTCTTCAGCTGGTGGATCAGGGCAAGCTGAAACTGGACGAGCCCGTCTCGAAACATCTTCGTCAATTGGGAATGCTGCGCGTTCTCGAGGGTTACGATTCCGCCGGCAAACCGGTGTTGCGCGCGCCGCGCACTCCGGTGACGCTGCATCATCTGCTCACCCATACCTCAGGTCTGTGCTACGACACCTGGAGCGGCGAAATGGTCGAGTATGAAAAGCGCGGCGGTGCCGCACCCAGCGGTGTTGCGCCGTCGGTGCCACTGATGTTCGATCCGGGAAAGCGCTGGCAGTACGGCTACAGCACCGACTGGACGGGCCGGCTGGTTGAGAAAGTGAGCGGCTTGACGCTCGAGCAATATTTTCAGCGCAACATTCTTCAGCCACTCGCCATGAAAGACACCTCGTTCATCGTTCCGCCGGAGAAGTTCGATCGTCTGGTCAGCCGCCATCAACGCCAGGCCGATGGATCGCTTCAGCAGGAAATGCGGGCGCTGCCGCCGGTTCCTGCCGCATTCAACGGAGGCGGCGGCCTGTACTCGACAGCGGGCGACTACGTGCGGTTCATGCAGATGATCCTGAGGAAGGGCCGCAGTGCGAAGGGCGAAGAGATTCTCCGGCCGCAAACAGTGGCCATGATGTCGTCGAATCAAATCGGCGATCTCGGCGCCGGAAAGCTCAAGACCTTCCAGCCCGCACGCTCCAGTGATGTGGATCTGCATCCCGGCGCTGTCGACAGGTGGGGCCTCGGCTTCCTGATCAACACCGCGGCATATCCGGCTGGCCGCTCGGCCGGCAGCCTGGCCTGGGCCGGAATTGCGAACACGTTTTATTGGATCGATCCGAAGCGCGGAACCTGCGCCACGATCATGATGCAGTTCCTTCCGTTCGTGGATAAAGAAGCTGTCGGATTGTTGAGCGATTTTGAGCGCGCGGCCTATTCAAGCTGACGTACCAAATGGTGT
>DASXLG010000230.1 GCA_036496425.1 Terriglobia bacterium
TGCCGTACGAAACTCCGTTTCGATATGCTCTTTCTCCACCGATGCGCGCACCGGAATCAAATTCTTGAGCTCGGCGGCCGTCGCTGCCCGCCAATCGGACGCCGCCTGCAGCCCGGCCGCAGCCGCCAAAAAAATTAAACATGCGTTCTTCACTACGTTCCCCGTGAATCGAGATGAACGATACCGCGTTGCAAAGCGGTAGTCGTGGCCTGTGTTCTATCGGTGACGCCAAGTTTGCTCAGAATGTTGTTGATGTGCGTCTTGACCGTTGCTTCCGAAATACGCAATCCTTCGCCGATTTCCTTGTTGCTGTTGCCCGAAACGATCAGTCTCAATACGTCTAATTCACGAGGCGTCAATCCAGGCCCGCCCATCCGGTTGGCGAGCCGTTCCGCCACCGCCGGTGGAATGCGCGATTTCCCGGCATGCACGGCGCGTATGGCATCCATCAGCTCGTCTCCGAACATGCCTTTCAGCAGGTAAGCGCGCGCCCCAGCCTGCAGCGCACGATAGATGTCTTCATCACCATCGAACGTGGTCAACACGATAATCCGTGCCGCCGGATAGTCCTGTCGAATCTGCACCACGGCATCCACGCCGCCCATGTTAGGCATACGCAAATCCATCAAAGTCACGTCGGGCTCATGTTGCCGGAACAGATCGACCGCTTGTTTACCGTCGGCGCCCTCGGCCACCACGCTCATGTCCGGCACAGTATTGAGCAAAGCCACCAGGCCCTGCCGCACTACGTGGTGATCCTCCACCACCATGATTCGAATCGGACTCGCCGCCTGACTCATTAATGGATTGGCGTCTCCACGCGCACCTGGGTCCCCGCGCCGGGCGTGCTAACCACAGTCAATTCAGCCCCAATCTGCTCCGCTCTTTCCCGCATACCCTGTAAACCATAATGCCCGTCTGCGCCCGAAGCCGCACCGCGATCGACGAAACCTCGCCCATCGTCGGCGATTACCATTCTTACCTTCTTCGCGTCGAAGCTCAGAGCGACGTCGATGCGTTTAGCCTCCGCGTGGCGCACCACGTTGGTGATCGCTTCTTGACCTATTCTCAGCAATTCATCTTCTATCTTCGCTGACAAAGCATGGTAGGACCCGTTGACGTCGAATCGTAGCTTCACCGCCGCTCTTGCAGTGATCTGCGTTGCCATTTTAGAAAGCTTTAATGCAAAATCTTCGCGTTCGGCCGTTTGTGAACGTAAGTCCCAAATGGAACGCCGCGCTTCGGCCAGGCTGTCTTGCACTAACTGCCGCGTCTGGTCGAGCAGCTCCCGCACTCCGTCGAGGGGTCCAGATAGTTTGCGGCCGAGCAATTCCAGTTGCAGCGAAACGGCCACGAACCCTTGCGCCAGAGTGTCGTGAATCTCGCGCGCAATCCGATTGCGTTCGGCCAGTACGGCTTTGAATTGCGCCTCGACTTGCCGTAAGCGCCAACGATACGCCTCGTATGCGGCCGCCGTCGCGAGAATCGCGAGCAGCAGATAAAACCAATACGTCTGATAGAAATGCGGACGCAGCCGGAATGCCAGCGCCGCTTCGGTCTCGCTCCAGTCACCGTCGAACGCGCGCGCCGAGACACGGAATCGGTATTGCCCGGGCCGCAGATTCGTGTAGTACGCCACGCGGCGTGTTCCCGCATCGATCCACGAGTGGTCGAAGCCTTCCAATCGATAGCGAAACCGCGCTCTTTGCGGTGAGTAAAAAGTCAAACCCGCGTACTCGAAGGAAAATCGTGAAGGCCCTGGCGCCACATCCATAGACGTTGCATCTCCGGGCTCGAACGTCCGGTCGTCCACCGAAAACGATTCCAGCACAACCGGCGGCGGCGGTACCTTCCGCTCCACCGTTCCCGAATCCACTACCGCCACGCCCTTCACGGTGGAGAACCATAACGAGCCGTCTTTGGTTCTCCAGACCGCCGGGTGTCCTCCCTCGCTGCATTCGCTCACACGAAGACCGTCTGCGGTTCCGTACTGCGTTATCAATAAGCCGCCTCCCGCCTGCTTTCTTGCCCGGAAAATGCCAGTCTTGGAGCTGATCCAAAGACTCCGCTCCGCATCCTCGAGAATCCCGTAGATCGTATCCGGCAGACCCATCGCTTGATAACGCGAAAATTTTCCGCTGATAAACCGGTTGAGACCGCCGCCTTGCGTACCAATCCAAATCGAGCCATCGGCGTCTTCCTGAAGCGCCGTGATCACATTACCCGACAGCCCGTCCGCCGTTGTGTAGTTCTTGAATTTACCATCCGCGAAACGTGCAAGACCCCCGAGTGTTGCAATCCACAAACTGCCGTCGCGGCCGCGCAGCAATGTGCCCACAAAATCGCTGCCGAGTCCCTCCGTCTGCGAATAAGTCTTGAAATTCTCTTTAATCCAGTGCGAAAGTCCGCGCCGCGTGCCGATCCAAACAGACCCATCCGAATCCTCGTAGATGGAGCGTACGAAATCGTCCGCCAATCCATCTGCGCTAGTGATCACCGTAATGTGGCCGCCGCGAATCACATTCAGTCCATCGGGCGTGCCGGCCAGAAGATTGCCTTGCCCGTCTTCTGCTAGTGCCAGGATCGCATTGCTCGAAAGCCCATCCTTCGCCGTCATGCTCGAAAAGCGGCCGTCGGCAAAGCGGCTGAGGCCCCCGTTCGTTCCAATCCAGACGGTCCCTTTCCGATCCTGAAAAATACTCCGCGCCAGCTCGCTCTCAAGTCCGTCCTTGCTCGTGTACATGGCGAACTTTTGATCGCGCAAAACGTAGAGCCCATCCGATTCCGTACCGAGCCACAAATTGCCTTCGCGATCTTCAAAGGCCGACAGAGTAATATCACTCGATAAAACATCGTTGGAC
>DASXLG010000231.1 GCA_036496425.1 Terriglobia bacterium
CCGAGGCAAAGGGTAATGTGAATTGGGCGGCCGGGGTGATGGCGCCCGCTCCATCCAGGTCCGTCAGCGCCGTATTTCCATTCAGGAAAAAGCCGGTCAGGCCCGCGGTGCTGCTGGTCGCCTGTATCCAGCCGTTAAAGGTTCCCGACCCGAAAAGATCGCTGAAGACTTTGGCCGCCTGCCCACCGGCAGGGATCTGCAGCGTGGCCGGATTCTGGCCGCCAGCGGGCGCATACAACGTTCCATCAGGAAGAAACGCCGTAAAGGTTACGGAAGCATTCGATGCGGTGGGATTCCCCACCGCCAGCCCGCTGAAAAGAGTGGAATTGGAAATGACCCTGGGGAAATTCAGGACTGTCTGCGCAAATGCATTAACCCCGAAAACCTGGACCAGGCCAAGCAGAAATATGAGAACGACCGCCCGTCTTAAAACCACAATAAATTGCTCGATTCGGGTTTCGCGACTCCTACGCGTCACCGGGATTGGAGAGGCTTACCTTAAGATGGCGACCTCTACCGAGTAAAGCCCAAAATTCGCGAAATTTTATCCGAATTTCAGAACGATCAGGGTGCTGTCGTCGTGGGTCGGTTCATCCCCGACAAATTCCTTCAGCGCCCCGCGAATATTTTCATGAATGGCGCTGGCTGAAGAGCGCCGTGAGGAGCTCACAACCTCGACCAGACGGTCGACTCCAAATTGTTCGTCCTGCTCGTTTTCGGCTTCACTGACGCCATCCGTATAGACGACCAGCACGGCTCCAGTGTCCACCATCGAAATCTCGCGTTTGAACTTCAGCCTGGAAAACAAACCCACCGGCGGCGCGCCGCCCCCGTCGAACAGCGTTGTAACACCTGCCCCCGAGACCATCAGTGGAGGATTGTGGCCGGCCCGGATGTAATGGACCCGGCGGCCGACAGGGTCCACAAGCATGATCAGCATGGTCACAAAAACCCCGGCACCGGTTGTTTCGACGAAGGTTTCATTCAGGATGGCCGTCACATCTTCGATGGCGTGCACGTGGCGGACAAGGGCACGACACGCCGCGTGTAAGGACGACATGACGAGCGCGGCCCCGATTCCCTTCCCGGCGACGTCTCCGAGGAGTACAAGAAACCGCCCGTCCTCCATCGGAAAGTAACCGAGATAGTCTCCGCCGACGGCCTCACACATTTCGCTGGAGGCGCAAATCTCAACTCCACCGTAGCTGGCAGGGATATTCGGATAAAAATTCTGCTGTATCTCGCGGGCAAGAACCAGTTCCTGCTCCATCTTGCGCTTTTCGACAATCTCGCGATGCAACTGGGCATTTTCTAGCGCCAGGCCGACATGTACCGAAACGCCGGCAAGAAATTCCTCGTCCTCTTCCGTCAGGGGCTTCGCTCGGTTCATCAACTCGAGTACGCCCACAATCTCGCCGACGCGATTCACAATGGGCATGCAATAGATGTCGTTGGTACGGAATCCAAGTTGGGCGTCGAAACTCGAGTCGAACCGGGGGTCGTTATAGGCGTCCGGAATATTGATCGTCTCGCCGGTCGCGGCCACGGCCCCGGCAATGCCAACCCCAAGGGGCACCACGATGTCCCCACCGTCGACTTCCTGGGCCACCAAAGAACGGATACGGCGCTGACCGCGCTCCGTGACAAAAACCGTGCCGCGTTCAGTCCCCACCTCTTCGCGGATGAGGCGCAGGATGATTGTCGTCAACTCAGCGAGATCCAGCGTCGAATTAAGAAGCTTCGCGGCTTCCAGAATCCGCTGCAGACGCTCGATGCTTCTCAGCGCATCTTGATGAGAGGGGATGGGGCGAGTCATATCCAATTCCGGCGTCATTAGGCCACAGTCCGGCACGAAAAGTCACATTACAAATTCGGAAGATTTATCAGTGCAGTAAAGCGAGTCTCTTCCGCACCTGCGCGACATAAGGCGAGTTCGTGGCGCCATAGCGCCGAAGGTATTCCTGGAGCGGCTGCCTGGCGGCCGGGATATCGCCCTTCATTTGCTCCACCATTGCCAGGTTCAAAGTCGCAGCGATATGGTCCGGCTGCTGCTCGAGAGTGGTGCGGAATTCACGGATGGCCGCATCCAGCATCTGTTTACGAAGGTAGGTCACACCGAGTTCGTGGTAGGCATCCGGAAACGATGGCCTCAACTGAACGGCCCGTTCGAGGCTCAAAACCGCTTCGTCGAACTGCCCTTCCTCGTTATAAAGTGTACCCAGACTGCGATAGGCATCCGGCGCGAGCGGAGTGCTGGTCAACTCCTCGAATACTTTTTGAGCGCTGCCGCGTTCCCCCGCCCGGTCGTACGCCGCACCGAGCGTCAGTTTGAACGAGGTCATATCGGGACGAAGATAGACTGCTCGTTTATAGCTCTCGAGGGCGGCTTTGAAGTCGCCCTTCTGGCTGAGCGCTTCGCCTTTGTTGTAATGAGCCGCAAATGAATCCGGGTTGATTTCTAGCGCGCGGTTCACAGACGCAATCGCCTTATCCGGCTCGCGTTTCCGAATATATAAAACAGCGAGGTTAATAAAACCCTCCGTGAAGTCGGGCGCCAGTGTGGTCACTTTCCTTAGGACTTCTTCGGCTTTATCCAACTCCCCGTGATCCAGGTAGATCGCTGCAATATTCGAATAGGCCGCCTGAATGTCCGGCTTTATGGCCAAGGCTGCCTGGTACTCCCGGACGGCTTCAGGCAGATGTTGAGAGTCCTGGTAGGCTTGTCCGAGATTGAAGTGCGGCCGGGCCTTGTCAGGCGCTTTCGCAACCGCATCCTCCCAAAGCGCAATGTTGTTGGCATAGACGTTGTTCCGGGAATTTGTCATTACTGTAAAGGTGACAAGGATCGCAATCATTGCGGGCCAGCCCAGGTTTTTGTAGTTGCTCGCGAGCCATTGAAAGGCCCATGCAAACAGGAATGCGACTCCCAGGCCGGGGATATACGCCCGGTGTTCGAGGACAACATCCGCAAGCGGAATCACGGCGTATGCTGCGATCGGAGAGACGAGCAAAGCGGTAAGACCCAGCGACAGGAGCGGAGCGCTCCGGTAAAAACGCAGCGCCATCCAGGCCAGAACTCCGAAGATCGCAACCGAAAAAAGAAATTCCGGGCTGTACCAATGATCGACAGCCGGTATCTTCGGATCGGCACTCAGGGCAACAGGCGCGACAAAACGCGGAAAAAAATAGCTGACGACCGCCGTGGCGTACGTGCGGAAGTAGGTCCCCGCCGGCAGCACCTTGTCAAAGCCGGCATTGACCAGAATCTGGTTTCCTCCCACAGTCGCATAGATCGCCCTGATCTGATCCCGGACCACGATCACGGTCACGAATGGAATCGCGCCAAGCGCCGCAATCCATCGCCAATCTTTCTTTTCAGTGCGAAGGAAAACCACCGCCGCCAGAAACAGCGGGAGCGTGATGGCCTCCTGCTTGGCCTGCCACGCCAGAAGCCCCGAAACTCCGGCAAGCGCAAAACAAAGAACGCGCAGATCGCGCCGCGCCGAATCCAGTGCCTTGAAGAACAGCAGAATCGATGCGAAGTAGAATGTCCCGCACAATTCGGACGACCGTCCCGCGATGTAAGTGACTGCCGCTGAAAACAACGGATGTACCGCAAACACAGCCGCTCCAGCGAAGGCAGCAAAGCGCGCCCGCAGCTCGCCGCGCAAGGCGGCGAGAATAATCCAGTAAACAAGCACGACATTGATGACGTGCAAAACCAGGTTGACGAGGTGGTAGCTGAACGTCTCCACGCCGCTGAAGTAATAATTCAGACCGTAAGTGAAAAACAGCAGCTGCCGCCAGCCCGTCCCGATGGCAAACGCGTCCGCAAGCTTATGCACATTCATCAGATTGGGCTGCATGACGATCTGCTGATCATCGAACACGAACTTGCCGTTCATGCCGTTCGCATACGCAATGACTGTTATTGCGACCAGGACGAGAAGATGCGGAATCGCGCTGTCGAATCCCGGACGCACGGGAGCACTGCGTTTGGGCTTTGATTCAGCTTTCGGTGAGCTTGCGCGTGCTGGCATTACATCCTAAAAAGCAGGAATAGTGAGAAGGATTGTAGCATGTCAGCACCCGAGCGACAGGGGGTCGCAGGGCCCGATACCGCTGCCGATGCCGAGACCGTTCCGTATCGCTGCGGTTACCAGATCCTTGCTCAGCCCGACAGCCTCCCGAACCGATCGGCCCAACGCGAGATGCGCGGTGATTGCGGCCGATAAAACGCAGCCGGTGCCATGCGTATGGCGTGCGTCGATCCGTGGACATCGAAGGTGGACGAACTCTTCGCCATCGAAAAGTACATCGGTAACTTCTTCGCTGCGGCCATGCCCACCTTTTATTAAAACGTTTACCGCGCCCATTCCATGAATCCGGAGCGCGGCTTCCTCCATGTCTTCGATGTTGTCCACCGGCTTTCCTGTGAGTTCTCTTGCCTCATCGAGGTTCGGAGTTATCACACAGGCCAATGGTAAAAGCAGCCGCCGGAAAGATTGGATCGCCTCGGACGTCAACAGGCGGGCGCCCGAGGTGGACACCATTACCGGATCGACAACCACGTTCCGGACCCGGTACTCGTGAAGCTTCTGCGCCACAACCTCTACCGATCGAGTGGACAGTAACATGCCGGTTTTGGCGGAACCCGGCGGGATATCGGAGAGGACAGCGTCCAATTGCTGCTCCAGAAAATCCGGCTCGATTTCCGCGACGCCGAAGACGCCCCGCGTATTTTGCGCCGTAAGTGCGGCGATGACGGCCATGCCGTAAACGCGCAACTGCGAGAATGTCTTCAGATCGGCCTGGATGCCGGCGCCGCCACTCGGATCGGAACCGGCAATCGTGAGGGCAATCTTGAGCATTTCAGGTCGATTATAATGTTCTGTATGTTTCGCGCCGCAACGTTTCTCCTGGTTTTCACGGCAGCGGCCGTCGCGCAGACGCCGCCGCCGGGCCCGCCATTCGATCCGCTCAAGCATGCCAATCCGATCGTCACCTATGTCGAAACGAAGGACTTCCGGCCGCTCGCTCCCGATAAGGTCAAGAGCGAGGCTGGAATCGACCTTCTGGGACTGGGTCAGGATGAAGCCAAACAGGATTCGCTCGAGATCGCCGACGGCCGGTATGTGAAGAGCATGATTATTTTGAACTTTCGCACCGAAGTGACCTTCTATCCGGTCATCCGGCAGAAGTTCAAAATGAAAGACGACGGCGCCGAGGTCGTGATGTACTCGTTCCGTTTTCCAAAGGTCGCTCTACCGCAAGACTTCACGCAAATCGTCCTGAACGAAGCTTCCATTCAAAAGAAGAAGAAGCCCGCAGAAATGCGGTTTGGCGGTCAGAACGCCGAGACTCTCAGCATTCGGGGCGTACCTGCTCTCTACTTCGAAAAGGACGGTCAGATCACTGTTTACTGGCAGGAAGACAACGTTGCTCATACCGTGACGGCGAACCTGCCGCGAAACGACCTGTTCGGTATTATCGAAGACCTGCTTTGAGAAACGGATATTGCCGCAGTCAGGCTGGCGGAGGCGCCATCACCAGCTTCCGGCCTTCCAGGTTTTTCTTGATCGGCTCATCCAGGCCTTCGGGGCGCGGCATGCCGATCAAATGGAAGACGTTTCCGATGTGCTGTCTGAAAAGCGAGTCGAAGATGGCGTCGTTGTCGCTGGAGAAGTCGTTTCCGAACCACCACATCCAATCGCTGCCTTCGGCGACGAGCAGCTCCTCATACGCCAGATCCCATTGTTCCCGGGGTGTTCGTTCCTTGCGCGCCATCAATGCTTCGCGGGCGCGGATAATCCAGCTCCAGGCCTGATGATCTTCGGGATGCCCGATCCAGATTCCGAAATTCGCTCCGGCCCAGGAGCCGGGCGCCAGCCAATCCAGTTTTTCGGCAGGCATCCGGTCCACAGCTTCCGATAACGTTACGGCCTCTAAAGCAGGCTCCTTCTGGATGTTCTCGAACAGGCGGCGCAGGAAGTCACGGCCACTGTTGACGTAGTAGTCCCAGGGATTTTCGCCGTCCAATGCGATCAGCACATGACCGCCGCCGGGAACTTCTTTCAATCGTCGAACCAGATCGGCCGCGCCTTCGGCGGCGGAGGAATGCATGTACTGAAAACCTATCGAGTCGGAGAGCGGACGATCCCTGAAAAATAACGTGATGGCGCCACGCTTATAGGGGTGATACAGCCGGCGGCGATTGTCCCAATTGAGATCGACGCCGGACTTGGCAAGAATGCCCTCATCGGTAGCCATCCACCTGAAACCCAGCGATGCCGCCAGCAGAGCCACATCGTTCGACACGGAACCCTCGGACGGCCACAGCCCTTGCGGAACCTTGCCGAATCGTTCCTTCATGAAGATCTGCGCGCGGACGAGCTGCTCTCGCGCATCATATGGAAAATGCATGTCGACAGGAACGTTGCCGTCGACTTTGCTGTCGATCAGCAGAGGAAGAATCGGATGGTAGAACGGCGTGGTTGAAATCTCGATGGAACCTTTATCCTGCAGCCGACGGTATTCCGGAATAATGTCACGGATCGTTTTCTGAACCAGCTTGCGCAGGCCGGCCTTGTCGCTTTCGCTGAAGTCTCTTCCCTTTTCCACCAGATCCGCCGGCCGCCGGTCATGATCCATCCAGGCGAGGCTCCACCACATTTGAACATCGCGAATGTCCTGGTCTGTGAATGAGCTGTGCCGGGATGCGTCGCTTCGCCTTTCATAAAGCTCAAAATATCGGGGAAACGGCTGGAGCATGGTCCGGATGGGGACCGGAAAGAAACGTTCCAGCACCATACTCCGCTCTTCCGGAGTCAGCTCCTCGGCCCGCTTGAAAGCCAGGTCGAACGATGCATCCTGGGCTTTTCCTTTTGCATACTCTTCCAGTTGCAGGACGAGCGAAGGAACCAGGTTAAAGGTCTGGTGAACTTCCGGGAATTCTTCGGCCAGGACCGGCATTCCCAGATAGTCCTTTGTTCCGTGGAGATAGGCCCACGGCATGACATAGCTTTGCCGCACCGGATCCTTGTAAAAAGGCTGGTGCATGTGCCACAGAAATGAGACGAGAATCGACATATTAATGCACAATATCTCTAGCCGCAGACGGGAACGACGCAGATGGGCGCATCAAACAATTTTCTCTTCCCGCGCCCATCTGCGTCATCCGCGTCATCTGCGGCTATAAAGTAAATGAAAATCCTCGACCGTTACATCTTTAAGGAGATTTTCTTTCCGTTTGTCATCGCTCTGATGGCTTTGACATTCGTTGCTTTTCTCGCCTTTTCCCGCGAAATCGGATGGCTGCTCGAACTTGTCGTCCGGCAGTCCGCGACCCCTTCCCAAATCTGGGCCCTTTCAACAGCAATTCTACCGAACGTCTTAACTTTTACCATTCCGATGGCCGTGTTGGTAGGCATTTTGACGGGATTCGGCAGAATGTCGTCCGACAGCGAAGCGATCGCTTTCCGCGCCAGTGGTATCTCCATGGTCCGGCTGCTCGGTCCCGTGTTGGCGCTGGGACTTCTCACCTTTGGGGCAAACCTTGCCATGACCGTCCGGGTGGGCCCGCAGGCGGCCGCCCACCTGAGGGACCTCAAATACGACATCATCGCGAGACAGGCCACGCTTGACGTCAAACCAAGAGTCTTCAACGAAAGCATTACGAACTTCGTCCTCTACGTCCAGAACATTGCGCGCGAAGGATTCAACTGGCAAGGGATCCTCCTGGCGGATATGACTCAGCCGGGTCAGACGCAGATCACCTTTGCCAAGTCGGGCACTTTGACGAAGGATGACGAACATCACGCCTTCGTGCTGACGCTGACCAACGGCAGCCAGCATGTTGTTTCGCCACGGGTTCCGAACCGGTACCGCTACAGCACCTTTGAGACCACCACCATCTCGCTACCGATGCCGGAAGCGCCCCCAAAAGATAAGCAAACGATCCGCGAGACATCGACGCAAAAGCTCTGGAGTGATATGCGGGCGGGAACGGCGAGCTATGACGAACATGTCGAGTTTCACAGGCGTTTCGCCCTGCCTTTTGCCTGCCTCGTGTTCACCTTGGCCGGATTGCCGCTCGGCGTCTCGACGACGCGCGGAAGCAAGTCGATGGGACTCGTACTCAGCCTGATGCTGATGCTTGTCTACTACCTGACGTTTATCGGTGGAAGCCGCATTGCCGACAACGCGCAATTTTCGCCCTTCCTCGGAGCGTGGTTACCCAATATCGCCTTCGCTGTCCTTGGGATTGCCCTGATCGCGCGATCGAACCGCGAATACGAGAACGTGCTCTTGAGCGGTCTCGCCGGCATGATGCGATGGTTTTCTGACTGGCGTAAGGACTTTCGGGCCCGCCGCCAGCGGGTGAGAGGCTGGACCGTCTCGCATCATCCGAAATTTTTCCGGCTCCTGGACATTTACGTCCTTCGCGGCTTCTGGTTCTTTTTCGCGCTCGTTCTTACGGTTTTCGTTTCCCTTTTCATCCTGGTGACCTTGTTTGAGCTGCTTCCGGACATCGTCAAGAACCGTGTCGAGACTTCGATCGTCATCACGTATTTCATCTACCTGATGCCGCAGATCCTCTACTACGTGGTGCCGCTCACGGTTCTGCTTGCAATTCTGATTAATCTCGGCACGCTGACGAAAGCGAATGAAACGCTGGCGATGAAGGCGGGCGCGGTCAGCCTCTACCGGATGGCGCTGCCGCTTCTGTTGATGGCTCTGGGGCTGTCAGCCGCGATGTATGTCCTTCAGGATTTCATGCTGCCCTACGCCAACCAGCGACAGGACGAATATCACAATCTCATTAAGGGCCGCCCGCCGCAAACCTATCGCGACCCGCAGCGGACCTGGATTGCCGGCACCGACGATCGGATCTATCACTACAACTATTTCGACCCCAATCACGATATGTTTGCCGGCGTCTCCATCTTCACATTCAAGCCGAATACATTTGAGTTGAGCGAGTGGCTCTTTGCCACCAAAGGCGCATGGTCCGGTTCAAGCTGGAAGTTCGACGATGGATGGATCCGGCGGATCGGGTCCGGCGGCGCGGTCGATTACGAACCGTTCAGCAGCGTCGACATACGCGAACTGGATCATCCGGATTACTTCAAGAAAGAGGTTCCCGTCCCGGAACAGATGACCTATCCGGAATTGAAACGCTATGTCACCGAACTCGAACAAAGCGGCTTCGACGTCAGCAGCCTGACGGTCGATCTGCACCGGAAGCTGTCCTTTCCGCTAGTATCGTTCATCATGGCGATCATCGGGGTCCCGTTTTCGTTCACGACAGGCAAGAAGGGGGCTTTCTACGGTATCGGCCTCTGCCTCGCCGTCGGAATCTTCTACTGGTCGACCTTCGAGCTGTTCGACAAACTCGGCGGCATCAACCGGCTGTCCCCTTTCATCGCAGCGTGGTTTCCCAACCTGATCTTCGGCTTTGGCGGTGTCTGGATGATGCTGCGGGTCAAGACCTGAAAGAGGAAGGTTCTAGCCGCAGATGACGCAGATGACGCAGATGGGCGCGTCACAAGGACCTCTTACCGCGCCCATCTGCGTCATCCGCGTCATCTGCGGCTAAAACCTTCCCGACTACACATTTGTCCCGCCCCCTATCCCTTCGGATAGGCCGCTCGTACAGCAGGAGTTACCGCAACAGCCCCTTTAGTTCCACTGAAACCTTAGCTTTGCAATCCTGGCGCGCCCGGTTTTGCCTTCGGCACCCGGGATGCAAAGAGCGCGGGCATGCTGACGCAAAGACAAATCTTTGAATTCGACAATTTTCGTGTAGACACCGGACAGTTCATTCTGACAAAAGCCGGCCGCAGTACACCGATCACCCCAACCGTTTTCAAGATTCTGGTGGCGCTGCTGGAGCGTGCCGGCGAAATAGTGACAAAAGAACAGTTAATGAAACAGGTTTGGCCGGACAGCTTCGTTGAAGAAGGCAATTTGAACCGGAACATCTCGACGCTCCGTAAAGCCCTGGGAGAACGGCCCAAGGATCACAAATACGTCGAAACGGTTCCCAAAACCGGTTACCGATTCATCGCGACTGTCCGATCCAGCCTCTATGAACAGGCGGCTGCGGCGTCTCGTACGGTGGATAGCGGAACGCTTCACCACGTTGTCGGCCGCGACGAGGAAAAAAAGCAACTGCGCAGCGCCTATGATCTGGCGCGCGACGGACATGGCGGCGTCGTGGCGGTATCCGGAGATGTCGGCCTGGGTAAAACCGCTCTCGTCGACGTCTTTCTGCAGGACCTCATTAAAGACGGCGAGACCTTTCATCTGGCGCGCAGCCGGTGTTCGGAATCGCTCATCGAAGTCGAACCGTTCATGCCGTGGATCGAGGCACTCAGCGCGATCGCAAAGACGCCTTCCATCGCCGGGATTATGCAAAACACGGCGCCCACCTGGCATCGCGAGATCTCACATACGGGTTCCGGCTGCGCCCGGAGGATGAAGCGCGAACTGCTCGATTTCTGCAGCGAGCTTCCGCCGGCTCATCCGCTGGTTGTGGTGATCGACGATTTCCAGTTTTCGGACAACGGCTCGGTGGACTTACTGACTTTTCTGGCGACACGTTTGGAGTCAACCCACACTCTGGTCATCATCTGCTACAGGCTGGTTGAAATGAAGATCCGGAGCCATCCGTTCCTGGGGGCACGGTCCGATTTACTCAGCCGCGGCGTGTGCGCCGAGATCCAATTACCGTTCCTGGGCCGCAAAGATATTGAACAACACATGGCTCAGAACCCGGAAGAAGGAAAAGCCACGGACGAGTACCTGGAGTTCGTTCACGCGAAGACGGAAGGCAATCCCCTGTTCGTTCGCGAACTGTTGCGTCATCGTGACAGCCGGAGCGGAGTGATTCACAACCTCATCGAAGCGAAACTGAGCCGGTTGGACGACACCCACCGGCAATTGCTGGTAACGGCCAGCGTGCAGGGCCGCGAATTCGATTCGGCCGTCCTGGCGATGTCCATGCATCTGAATCCGCAAGACGTTGAAGAAAGCTTTCATGAACTGCACGATGTTCACGGACTCGTCAATCCGATCCGTGAAGAGCAACTGGCCGACGGCAGGTTTACGGTGCGCTACCGCTTCGTCTATGCGTTCTGCCAGGAAGCCTGTTACGCATCTCTGGCCCCGACGCGCAAGGCGGCTCTGAGTGCAGCGCTGGCAGAGGCGTTCCTGACCTACTACGGAAACTGATCTGCAAGTTTTAGCCGCAGATGACGCGGATGACGCAGATGGGGCCGCAAAAGGGACTTATGATACGCCTCATCTGCGTAATCCGCGCCATCTGCGGCTGAACTATTTTGACGGCACCCTCACAAAGACCTGCGAGATCTCTAATCACAATTGTGCGATCGACCAGGGCGATCTGGCCGAAAACCCAAATGGCAGCAACCCCGTTGCCGGGATTGCCGCCATTGTTTGTGGCTTCGCGCTATCGTGCTCGCGCTTCGCCGTTTGTGATGCTAGGCGACGACGAACGTCTTAGTGTCCGTCCAATCGGTGTAACCCAGCACGCCCAGCGCGCGGATCTGGAATTGATAGATTCCAGCCAGCGTGAGCCCACTGATGGTTACCTTCTTGGCTTTGGTCACCGTAACAATCGTCGACGGCCCCAACACCCCGCCGGCGCCAACGAGCGCGTACCGCACATCGTAAGCGACAGCGCCGGTCTGTTTTTCCGGTTGCACAACAACGTCGCCGCTGTTGGCACCGCGATCGATCGAGCGGAACTTCGCTTCAGTCAACGGCTGCGCGGCGGTCCGGATTCTCGGAGCCTGCTGCGTAAAGCCGCTGGTGATGAAAGTCGCCAGATCGTCGGTGCACGCCGCCTCAGCATAGTGCCCGAGTTGCGTGTACATCTTGATCACGACCAGGCGCTGTTTATCTCTCGCACTGATGGCTTTCTTCCGGCAAACGCCTGACAACGACGGAACGGATTGCGCTGACGCCTGCGGCCGCCGACTGGATCGCCAATCACCCGTCCGCGCTGGCGTCGCTTCCCGCTCCGGTTTACCTGCCGATGGTCGTTCCACCGCGTCCCTTCACCTCTTACTCCGCAGACGGCGGCTATCACCGGCTTCCGTTGAAACTTCTGAAGCACGAACCCCGCGGGCGGGCGCAAAAATTGTTTCACAAGGCGGACTTCTCCCGGGTCTTAGTCGCCGCCAACGGGATGCAGAATACCGACTACCGTATTAATAATGCCGTCTGCGAAGTCATGCGCCGGGTCTGCGAATCGGGCCAGCTGTCTTTCGGATTGCAAACATTTACCTCCGGCGAACTTCGAGCCCACAAACAACTGATGGCCTTGCGTATGCCGCTGGCGGAGCGGTTCCTCCCGGAGCAGCACATCTATTTTCCCTGGCAGCTAGACCATCGTAGTCGCGCCTATCCTGTGCCTCCACTGATCCATCCGCAGTCGAACCACTGGGGAAAGTCGCTGCTCGAATTCGGGGTGGGCAAAGAGCTGGGAGAGCGCGGCGCGTACTGGCTGAAGATCCACATTGCGAACTGTTTCTGGAAGGGAAACAAAGTCTCCTTCGAACAACGGATTTCGTGGTTCGATCAACATGAACAGGAAATCCTCGCGTTCGCCGACAATCCGCTCGCTGCCTGCCCGTTGCGGGACAAGGCGGATAAACCCTGGCTGTTCTTCGCCGCCTGTCACGAGTGGAAACGCTATAGAGAGGAAGGTCCCCTCTTCCGATCGCATTTACCGATCAGCATGGATGGCTCGTGTAACGGCTACCAGCATTTGAGTGCCCTCGGACGCGATCCATACGGCGGAAGCGCCGTGAACCCGGTGCCGGACGATTATCCCCACGATATTTATCTCGAAGTCGCCGAGATCGTCATCAGCAGGGTGCAGATTGATGCCCAATACCGGCAAGGAGACGAGAGAGAAGCCGCCCGGCAATTGCTTGGCAAGATTGATCGTGACGTGGTCAAGCCCGCAACGATGACCCTCCCCTACGGCGTGACTCGGGGAACGATTTACAAACAGCTTCTCGAGACGAAGGTCATCCAATCCTGCGAAGACCCGAAAAAATGTGCCCGGTACCTGGCGAGAATCCTGGAGGAAAGCATTCCCGACGTCGCCGTCGAGGCCGGCAAAATCATGAAGTGGCTCCGTACCATTGCCCGCACTCTCGCGAAGGCCGGGCTGGGCATGGCATGGACCTCACCGGCCGGTTTTCCCGTGGTTCATGAGATCCGGGAGCCGAGGGAAGTCCGCCTCGCCACGGCGGACCGGAGAATCAAGATCTACAAAGAGGATCCGAATCGGAAGATCGACTGGAGAAAGCAGGTGGATGGCGTCGTCGCGCACCTGGTTCATTCTCTCGATGCCGCGCACATGATGCTGACGGTGAATCGCCTCGACAGCTGCGGCCTGCGGCATTTTGCGATGGTCCACGATAGCTTTGGCGTCCATGCCGCCGATGTCGACCTGCTCAACCGTGTGCTGCGAGAGCAATTCGTCGGGATGTACTCCGAACTGGTCATGGCGAACTTCTTTATGGAAGTGTTGAAGTCCAGTCCGGTCGGTCTCCCCTCACTGCCTGCGCCGGGGACGCTCGACATCCGGCAAGTCCTGGAGTCGCCGTATTTTTTCGCTTAGGCCTGGTAGTGTGTTATGACTCGACGTCGGGCCAGAGTGAAACATGTTAAACTTGGCCCATGAAAACAGTGACGGTTCGCGATCTCCGTCAGCGCTGGCCGGAAACTGAAAAGGCTCTTGAACAGGAACATGAGATTCTGATTACGCGCGATTCTAAGCCGGTCGCGAAGCTCGTTCGCTATACGGAGCCGGACAAACCTCGGAAACGCTTCGACCCGGTGTCCCACGCAAAATGGCAGCGGAAGATGAGTCACGGCAAAGTGACCCGGTGGGTGGATGAGGGATTGGTCAAAGAGCGGGATGAACGCTGACCGTGAGTTATATTGACAGCAGTTCCCTGCTAAAAACACTTTGGGAAGAGCCGGAAAGCCAGTCCGTTCGCGAGGCCATCGCACGCGAACAGCAGGTTGTGGTTTCGACGCTTGTCGAACTCGAAACTGAGGTTCAGCTCCGGGCAAAATGGCTCTCCGGCGCAGTCACCAAAAAACGCTACGAAGCCTATCGCTCGAAGCTTGCGTCTTTTCGGCAAATAGCGCCTTTCGAATTTCGTCCTCTTTCGGGAGCCATATTTGAATTAGCGATTCAGCAACATCTTTCCGGCGAGTTTCATTGCAGGACCTTAGACCGGTTGCATCTGGCCGCTATGAACGAGTTGCGATTGCGCCGCCTCCTCACCAATGACGTCAAGCAAGCCAAGGCTGCGAGGTCTCTAGGCTACGAAGTCGTTTTACCCTAGAATTCCCCGCTTACTCAATGGCTTCCAGGCGCGCATCGAACACAGGCGCGCGGTGGACGCAAATGGTATTTCTCCCGAAAGTCCTCCGTATTCCCCGAGAAATCGTGAGAATTTCAAGCGTGCGTAACTATCAAGGAAAACGGCGCCATCGAGGCAAGCAAAATCGCTTAGGCCGGCGTGCTTGACAGCTATGAATCGTATTTAGATTCCGCGATAAACTTCACGGCGGTGACGCACATAGTGGACAATCACTTCTTTTGCGTCTGCATCAACCCCATACACGATTCTGTAATCGCCGACTCTCAGGCGATAGAGCCCCTCGGAGCCCTCAAGCTTTATTGCCTGCCGCGGAAAGGGTTCATTCTTTAAGCTTTCGCATCGTTGCCAGATTCGGGGAATTAATTGCTTGGGAAGGCTTGAAAGGTCTTTCTCGACCGATTTTTTGAAAACGACTTTATAGCCGGGCATCCTTTTTCAGTCGTTGTTTCAATTCAGCCAATGAGATTGTCGGTTCCGACCGTCGCTCTGCCACGACAGCTAAATCGTGAAGGTCTTCCATCAATTTCCGATAACGTCGCAATGACAACACGACTCCAGTCTTTCTTCCTTTCGAGTCGGTAATGAATTTTTCGATAGCGCTCATGAATTGCTTCCTTCTCCTGAATTATATCTGTCCGAGTGAAATTTCTGTCGCCTTCAGGCTATGAGCGGCTAAAAACCTTATTCGCCAGCGGAACCGGCAGAGCCTTGAAAAATCACGGTCAGCGGGATGAAAACGGAACTGCTATGGGGCTGCTGGGGACAGACTCCAAATTCAATGACCGTCAGAATTCGGAGTCTGTCCCCTAATTTTAGACAGTGAGCTTTTGAACGTCGCCCATCAGCTTCGCGATCTTGTCGCTCGTCCAGGACGGGTCAGTGAATTCCATTCCGATGAATGGATGCTGCAGCCATTCCATGAAAAAGTCATTGTTGGCTGGTTCTGCCTCGATACACTCAACCCGATACCGACACGAAGATCCTGCTCCACAAACTCCGAATGGATTTGCCGGCTCAACCGCCCCCGCGCATCACCGCCAACCCCGCGGCTGCCTCGCCTTTACTTGCATCGACTCGATGACCTTGCCCCATGGTTTTGTAGTGAAGACCTACGCCTAACGTTTACTGAATCGAAAGCACTTACGTGGCTATTTCCCCTTGAACTGCGCTGGGGATGTCTTGTCTTGGAGATCTATTAAAAGTCCGAGCCTGAGAGGCCGAGATTTTATCGTGAGGCTGCCGATCATCAGCCGTCATTTTAGTCTTCCCGCGGATAAACGCAATGAAGGGCAAGGTCAATGCGTTCCCCTTTTGGGGGAATGCCTTCCCCCAGCCTTCGGAACCTGGGCGGGAAATCTCTCGACGTCACCGCAATTCGATTCGAGTACCATTGCGCGAGCAATCCAGGAGGCGTACATGGTTCGAATATCGAAGTTCTGGGTACTTCTTGTTCTCCTGTCATCCGTCCAACTCGTTCACGCGCAGGCGCGGGACACGATCGCGATCATGCGGACGCGGTACAACACGTTCAAGACTCAGGCCAAGCCGGCAGGTGACACCAAGGCAAAGTTCGACGCGCTCGACGCAGACATTGCTCGCGCCGCGCGGCTTGGCCGGACGGGAGAATTGCGGCGGCTATACACCCAGGGCATTGCGCTCGCGCAGAACAGGCCGTGGAATGCCGACGTCGAATTTGCCTCATCGCTGGCACTGAAGACAGAACACACGTTCGTCGATCCGGCTGCGCCGGCCCCGTTCCGGCTCGCCCAGATTTATACGCCGTCTCTGGAACTCAGCGAGCCTCTTTCGATGCGCGTGACGCTGCAAAAACCCGGAGCAACGGCGAGAAACTGAAGGACGCCGGTACGTTCACGAATCTGAGCCGGGACTTGATCGATAGTCCTTTCCGGTTCAATGTCGACTTCTCCGGAATCGAAGGCCGGGCGGTTGTCCGCGCGGAACTGCTCGAGAACGGACGCTCTCTCGGCGCCACGACGCTGACCATGGAAGTTCACAAAGGACTCCACGACCGTTTGAGCCGGCTTGATGCGAAGAACGCCGACGTTCAATATCCCGTGGCCACCATCGCCAGCGTGGATCGCGGTGACATCGCGGCCGGCACTTTCGATTATGAGAAGGAAATGGGGCTTGCGGAATCCGCCATGGCCGCCGTCAAGTCTGCCAGGGATCCGTTCGCCGGAAAGACCGGCGATTTCAAGCGGCACTATTTCTTCGAAGAGGCCGGCGAGGTGATGCCCTATCACGTCTATGTTCCGTCCTCTTATACGGGTGATCGCGCCTATCCGCTGATCATCGCGCTGCACGGGAACGGACTGACCGAGGATTACTTTTTCACCGGGCTTGGCGCCAACGGGATTCAGAAACTTGCCGAAGAGCGCGGTTACATCATTGCCGCGCCCCTCGGCTATCGCGTCGACGGCGGTTATGGCTATAACAACGGCTCGCGGCCGGCGGAGGATCTTCCCAAGCTCCAGCTCAGCGAGAAGGACGTGATGCACGTCCTCGACCTGATGAAAAAAGATTACAAGATCGATGACAGCCGCATTTACATCGGCGGCCATTCGATGGGTGGTTCGGGCTCATGGTATCTCGGTCCGAAGTACTCGCAGATCTGGGCAGGCATGGCGATGTTTGCCGGCGGAGTCACGCCGGAATCGGCGCCCCAGGTGAAGAACATTCCGCAGTTCGTCGTGCATGGCGATGCCGACACGACCGCTCCTATCGAGCGTTCCCGCACCATGGTCGCCGAACTGAAACGGCTCGGGGTGGAGCATCAATACGTGGAAGTGCCCGGAGGAACGCACGGCGGCGCTGTCGCGCCAAACCTGAAAGGCATGTTCGACTTCTTCGACGTACATAAGAGGAAGTAGCTGCGTCGCGCCGGGGGAATTCTCCCGATCCTGGTACCACGATGTTGAAATCGCTTAACGTTCATGCAGAATCCGGTCAGCGTCAGCGGATTTCCGCTCCGCCTTCCATCTTCGGAATTCCAAAATGTCCAGCAAGGTGCATCAGATCCAGCGGACTGATTGAGCCAGACACCGAAACGAAAGCGACCTGATCGGCTCAGGTGATAAGTAAGGCAATGTTGCGGATTGTGAGGTGGTCGAGGTGGATCCAGAGGTCGGTTTCGCCGGGATATCCGTATTCACGACGACCTCGCGAATATGAAATACGCAGCAACAGTCAGACGTACTACTGGACAATTGGTTTGATGGAAATCCGGTGACAGTCACCGGATTTCCAGGTAATCTCGCCCATACCCGATGATGAAACGCTTATGGATGTTGACCGCTTGCATGGCGATGATTCCGGCGGCGCTCTCTGCTCAAACGCCGCCTCGCCGCGCTCCGGCCTACAATACGGTGGAAGGCCAACCGATCGAAAGCCGCAGACCAAACAATCCTAACGAGGTCCCCGCCCTCCCGGGCCAGACTCACGCGCCTTATCACCGGACCGCGCCCTTCAACGTGACAGTGCTGCTCGACAATATGCACGTGCCCTACAGCCTCGGATTTCTGCCCGACGGAAATATCCTTCTGGTCTTGAGGCTGCCGGGCGAAATGCGCATTCTCGACAAGGCGGGCAAACTCTCCGCGCCGCTGAATGGCTTGTCGGCGTTGACCACGGCCAAGGATTTCGGTCTTCTCGACCTTGCCCTCGATCCGGATTTCGGCACCAATCACCGGATATTTTTCACCACCTTCGATTATCTCCCGGTAACGCCCGGCGGCTCTCCGGAGACCGACAGCAACACCAATGTCGCAAGCGCGCGGCTTGATGAAGCGAACCTCGCCCTTACAGACGTCAAGGTCATCTTCCATTCCAAGCCCTACCTCCCGTCTACCAGGCTCGGGGGCAAGACCGGCGGGCGCCTCGCAATCGCGCGCGATGGGACACTCTTCGTGTCATTCGGAGACCGCGACGATGACGATGTGCCATGGGATGTGGCACAAAAGCTGGACAATGACCTTGGCAAGATCATTCACATCACCGCTGATGGCGCGCCCGCGCCCGGCAATCCCTTTGTCGGCGAGCCAGAAGCACTACCTGAAATCTGGGCGTACGGCTTGCGCAACCCCGAAGGACTGACGTTCGATCCGAAAACGGGAGAACTGTGGAGTAGCGACATCGGTCCGGAAGGCGGCGACGAAATCAATATCATCAAGAGAGGCGCGAATTACGGCTGGCCCGTGATTACTTATGGAATCGAGTATACCCGAGCCGCCTATCCCATCGGCGACAACGGCATCAGGGTCGGCAACGGTTACACGCGCAAAGACGGGATGGAGCAGCCGGTCTATTACTGGGACCCGTCCTTCACGCCGTCAGGACTCACTTTCTACCAGGGAGACCTGTTTCCACAGTGGAAGAATAGCCTGTTGAGCGGCGCCTTGAGCGGGCAGACCCTCGACCGTCTGGAAATCCGTGGCGAAAAGGTCGCCAACGAGGAAGCCTTGCTGACGGATATGAATACCCGCATCCGCGACGTACGGGTCGGACCAGACGGCGCGGTTTATGTGCTCACCGATAGCGGCACCGGCAATCCCAATCCCAACACGCCCTGGACGAGCAAGCTGCTCAAGCTCACGCCGAAATAGGCGGCCAGCCACCATAATCCTCACGTTCCAGTCAGTTCAGGGTATCGGTGTCCTGAAAATGCTTAATCTTCATGGAATGAATGACCGGTCAAAAAACGCATTGTGGACCGTTGTCCATCTGACAGCGGTATAACCCGCAGATAGCTCCCGCCCGCCTCTGGTATTTGCACCCGACACCGATCCTCCCCTACAAACATCAAGCCTGCCCACCGGTTTTTCAAAGCCTTCAGTCGTAGTGGAGCGCCACCATCGGATCCACCCGGGAGGCGCGGCGAGCCGGAAGGTACGCCGCAATGGCGGAAACGGCAATGATGGTAAGGCCGGCAAGGCTGATGGTCAGACTGTCGTTGGGGCCGAGGCCGTAAAGCAGAGACGAGATGAAGCGGCCCGCGCCCCACGATGCCGCGAGTCCGATCAGCACGCCGATGGCAACCAGAGAGAGCGATTCACGCATGACCATGTACACCACAGAGGATCGTTCCTGGCCAAGGGCAATGCGGATGCCGATTTCGTTCGCGCGTGAAGTGACGTTATACGACATCAGGCCGAAAAGCCCGATGGATGCAATCACCAGCGACAGGGTCCCGAACAGCGTGTAAGCCCGGGCGAACAGTCTCTCCTGTTCAAAGAGGCCGTCCATTTCCTCCATTTGTGTCGACATTTTCGTGACGGCCAGATTCGGATCGACCTCTCGGACCGCGTCCCGAATCACCGGGGCGAAGCCGGACGGATCCAAAGCCGTCCTCACCTCAAAGCTTGCCGGTCCGAGTTGGTTTTGCCATGCCGGAACATAGATCGTCGGAGGCGACGTGCCGCGGACATTATCGTATTTCGCGTCCCGGACGACACCGACAATCTCCAGCAGCGTCTTCGTTTCAGGCGAGTAGCCGCAGCGCTTGCCGATCGGGCCTTCATTCGGAAAGAATTTGCGCGCCGCCGCCTCATTGAAGATTGCGACTTTCGGAGCAGTAGCCGCATCGCCTGATGTAAACATCCGGCCAGCAAGGAGGGGTATTCCGACAACATCGAAAAAGTTTTCGTCCACCTCCAGGTGATGGATCGCACTCTGTGGTCCCTCCGGATACGAGCGGCCTTCCACGAAAATGTCGTCTGATATCTGGCCGCCCGTAAGCAATGCGATATCGGAGAATGTCGCCGCACGTACGCCGGGAACCCCCTGCAGTCTCTCCAGGATTTCTCGATACCTCGATGCAATCTTCGCATCATCGTAACGATTCAGCCGCGGATCGACTTCAAACAAGACGATGTTGTTCGGATTAAACCCGACGTCGGCCTGGCGAAGGTTCCGGAGGGTCTGCATAAACAAGCCCGCGCCAATCAGCAGAATTAACGAGATCGCCACCTGAGCAACCAGGAGTGATTTACTGAGAAGTCCATTGGACCGCACGATGGTGCGGCTGTTTTCTTTAAGAGCGGCCCCGGACCGGTCCGCTGTGGTGCGGAATGCGGGCATCACTCCAAACAGCACGCCGGCAGCAAACGCGAGCACAAATACGAACAGAAAAAACCGCCAATCGAGCGGCGCCTCAGCGGCAGGCCCCGGTAGTAGTTGTTTGCCCCAGTACGCGGCGAACATGCCGAGAACGGCCCCCATCGATGCCAGCAATACGCTTTCAGTCAGCACCTGGCGAATAAGGCGTATCCGGGTCGCGCCGATCGACAATCGGATGGAGATTTCCTTTTGCCGTGCGGCGGCCCGGGACAGTAACAGATTCGCGACATTGGCGCATACGATCAGAAGCACAAGGACGACAACAACCGACAGGATGCCGGCCTGGCGAAGCGCAGTCGAATACACGTCATAGGTGCCGTGGCTCGCGGAACTGATCCGCAGGTGCGGGACATCGAGTCGATTACGATTTCGGGATGTCTCCCGTTGTTCAGGAGTCAGAGACTCGATGTAGGCATTCAAATGCGCATGCGTCGTATTCTCGAAAACCGTTTCGAGATTCGCCTGAACTTGTTGCGCGGTTGTTCCCGGCTTCAATCTTCCGACAATCTGGAGCCACCAGTTCGTACCCTGGCTCAGGAACGGGCGGCCCGGAATGGCGGGACTCACCTGGGCGGTCATCGCCAGAGGGAACGAAACATCCGGCGCGTGATTGACGGCATATTGGATACCCGTAAAGTCCGGCGCGATGACACCGACGATGGTCACCGGAACATTGGCGGCCGTGACGATCTTACCGACGATCTTCGGATCTCCGCCGAAACGGCGTTTCCAGTATCCAGCGCTGATCACTGCGGCAGCCTGGGCATCCGGCCGGTCGTCGTCTGCGGTCAGTGTCCTGCCCGCCACTGCCTTTACGCCAAGAACGCGAAAGTAATTTCCGGACACAATAAAGGCGGAAGCAATTTCTCCCTGTCCATCGGCAACGACGTTCACGCTGCCCATCGGGGAGAATGCGATCACGTCCACTAACGTTTGATTATTCGCTTGGAACTGCTGGTACATGGGATACGGGAAGGTGGTGCCGGCATCCTCTTCGCCGTCTTTGGCATAACCGTACTCGCCGCGGCTCGTCAGCGCGTCATTCTTTCCGATCCACCGGAATCGCACCAGCTCGTCCGGTTTATTCACCGGAACCTTTTGCAGTAACAGACCATTGATCCCGCTGAAAATGGCGGCATTCGCGCCGATGCCGAGCGCAAGGATGATGACGGCAACGATGGTGAAGCCGGGATTCCGGCTCAACATCCGCAGACCAAAGCGCACATCCTGGAGCAGCGATTCGACGGCGTTCCCGGCCCAGACATCGCGGGTATTCTCCGCCACCAGATCTACGCTCCCGAGTTCCCTCAGCGCATTCGTGCGTGCCGCTTCCGGTGATTCGCCGGCCGCGATCCGCCGTTGGGTCTCCATCGCGAGATGCGACCGAATTTCCTCATCCAGATCTGCGTGCAACTGCCGGCGGCCGAAGAGATCCAACCATTTCAGACGTAAACGTTGCCAGTCCACTGCCTGCCTCCTTTAGCCCGGCGTGCGCACCAGAGAAACAGCCTTTACCAGGAGGTCCCACTTCGATTCCTCCTGCGACAGATACTTCCGCCCCGCAGCCGTCAGCCGGTAGTACTTGGCCCGTTGATTGTTCCCGGATGTCTTCCACTCCGAGGCCAGCAGCCCTTGCCGTTCGAGCCGGTGAAGCGCCGGATACAAAGAGCCGGCTTCAATGGTGAGCAGTTCTCCGGATCGGGTCCGGATCGCCTGCCCGACGCCGTGTCCGTGCTCGGGACCCCGCTGGAGCGTCTGGAGAATCAGCATGTCGAGCGTGCCTTGCAGGAGGGCGGCCTTTTGCGTTTTACGGGAAGCCATAGAACGTCTAGTACCACGCAGGCCTATAGACTGTCTAGGACTTTTTGAATTCAGGCCCCGCATAAACATTCGGTGCGAGGCGATATCGCTTGAGCTCGCCAGCGCGGCTTGGGGCGTCGTTCCTGACTTATTCGAGGTTTGTTATCGAGGGCCTAAAGCAAAAAAGGGAGAGTGGTGATAGGTTCACCATTCTCCCTTTTTGCCTTTTTTTGCCTTTATAGGCCGGCCTGTGACTTGAGCTTGGCAGCCTTGTCCGTCTTTTCCCAGCTGAACTCGGGTTCATTCCGGCCGAAGTGGCCGTAGCTGGCGGTCTTGCGATAGATCGGCTTGCGCAGATCCAAAGACTCGATGATGCCGCGCGGCGTGAGCTGGAAGTTTTCGCGGATCAGCTCCGCAATCTTATCCTGATCGATTTTGCCGGTGTCGAAGGTATCCACGCTGACCGATACCGGATCCGCTACGCCGATAGCGTATGCCAGCTGGATCTCCGCGCGATCGGCGAGACCGGCCGCCACGACGTTCTTGGCGATGTATCGGGCCATATAACAGGCAGAGCGGTCCACCTTCGTCGGATCCTTACCCGAGAATGCGCCGCCGCCATGCCGGCCCATGCCGCCGTAGCTGTCGACGATGATTTTTCGTCCGGTCAAACCGCAGTCGCCCTGGGGTCCGCCGACGACAAACCGTCCGGTCGGATTGATGTGATATTTCGTTTTGGCATCCAACAGAGCTGTGGGCAGTGTCGGTTTGATGATGTGTTCGAGGATCTCTTCCCGGATCTGGGCGTTCGAGGCTTCGGGTGAATGTTGCGTCGAGATCACGACCGTGTCGATTCGAATCGGTTTGTCCCCGTCATATTCCACGGAAACCTGCGATTTGCCGTCCGGCCGCAGGAAGTTCGGCACGTTGGCCCGCCGCGCATCCGCCAGACGCTTCGTCAGTTTGTGCGCCAGCAGAATCGGCAGCGGCATGAGCTCCGGGCTTTCGTTCGTTGCGTAACCAAACATCAACCCCTGATCTCCGGCGCCGCCCGTGTCCACACCCATCGCAATATCCGGCGATTGGGTATCGACCGAGCACATCACGGCGCACGTTTTAAAGTCAAAACCGTACTCGGCATTGGTATAACCGATACTTTCGACGGTCTTTCGAACAATGGAAGCGTAGTCGATCACGGACTTGGTCGTGATCTCCCCAGCCACCAGAGCCAGTCCTGTCGTCACCAGCGTTTCGCAGGCGACACGGCCCATCGGGTCCTGGGACATGACGTAGTCCAGAATGGAATCGGAAATCTGATCGGCAACCTTGTCCGGATGGCCTTCGGTCACGGATTCCGACGTAAATAAGTGCCGGCCTTTAATCACTGCCCTTCCTCCTCTACTCTCTTACTGCCCCTGTGCGGGGCCTTCGCAGCCGCAAATCATACCCCAACTTTATGCCCGCGGATGATAACTTTTGTAGATCTCCTTCAGCCGCTCCCGCATCACATGGGTATAAATTTCCGTGGTTGAAATCTGAGCATGACCGAGCATCTCCTGAACCGCGCGCAGATCCGCCCCACGTTCAAGCAGATGTGTTGCAAAGGAATGCCTTAGCACGTGAGGTGTTAACCTTTTCTTGATGCCCGCCCGCAAGCCGCATGCTCTCAGAATCTTCCAGAATCCCATCCGTGACAGTTTCTGGCCGTGATGATTCAAGAACAGATAATTCGTCGGCTTCCGGACTCGCCGGACCCGAAGATAGTCCCCCACCGCCGCCGCTGCGGATTCGCCCAGCGGGACGATCCGTTCCTTACTTCCCTTGCCCATGCAGCGGACGAAACCGACCTCGAGATCGATGCCGTCGAGCCGGAGCCCGATAAGTTCCGACACCCGCAATCCCGTCGCATACAGAACTTCGAGTAGCGCCCGGTCGCGTACGCCCTTCGGCGTACCTGTGTCCGGCGCCGCCAGCAAGCGGTCGACTTCTTCGAGAACCAGAACGTTCGGCAGCGGCTTCCACCATCGAGGCTGGTCGATATTGGCAGTGGGATTGTCCTCCCGCGCACGCTCCAGGATCAGGAAACGGTGCAAACCGCGGACTGCCGCAAATGCCCTCGCCGCCGAGCGTGGCTTGAGTTTGCGCAAATAGAGAAACTTCAGGAAGCCGGAAACTTCCGCCTGCTGCACCTCGATGATGGAAATACCGCCGAGATGTTCGAGGTACATGGCAAGGTCGTGCTCGTAGGACGCGAGGGTATTGTCGGACAAACCTTTCTCAATCCGCAGGTATTGCAAAAACCGCTGGACCCAATCCAGGTTGCTCATGTCAATTCAACACCGGCCTTCGGCCGCGCCTGCGTCACGATCCGAAACTCCATCAGCTCGCGGGTTTTCAGCAGGGTGGCCGTCGCAAAATAGGTTCCTGCACCCGCCGCGATCGTAATACCCAGCGCGAAGACTTTCCGGCTCATCGCTCCGGCATACAAACCAGGCCAATGAATGATTCCATATGCTACGGTCGCCAGAGCCGCCGAGGCCACCGCAAACTTCGAAACCGATTGGACAATGCCCCATACGCCGAAAGAGCCGTACCGCCTGTAGAAAATCACCAGGAGCGCAGTCGAACTGAAGAACGCCGACAGCGACGTTGCCAGTGCAGGGCCGCCGTTCTGCAGCGGGCGGATAAACAGGAAGTTCAAGCCGATGTTAAGCAGCAGCGCGGCGAAAGCGACCTTCACCGGCGTGCGCGTGTCCTGTAACGCATAAAAGGCCGGCACGATCACTTTAACCATGGAAAATGCCGAAAGACCCAGTGCGAAAAACGGCAGCGCCCAGGCCGTGAGCGCGGTCGAGGCCGCGGTGAAATCCCCATGTTGAAACAGGACTTCGATAATCTCCCGGCGCAGCAGAATCAGGCCCACCGTTGCCGGAAAGGTAATAAAGAGGATGAGCCGGGTCGCAAAGTTGACTGTGTTTTTGAGCTCATCCATCTGACGGAGCGCCGCCTGACGCGACAGCAACGGCAGAATAACTGTTGAAACCGCGACGGCGTAGGCGCCCAGTACGAACTCCATGACGCGGTCGGCGATGTAAAGCGCCGTCACGCTCCCTTCCGCGAGGTATGACGCGAATTGCGTGCCGACCAGAACATTCACCTGAACGATGCCTGCTCCAAAGATGACCGGCACCATCAATCGGACAACTTGCCGGACGCCGGGGTGATGGAAATCCAACCTGAAGCGGATTCGCCACCCCGTTTTCAAAAGTACCGGAATCTGAATCGTCAGTTGAAGAGCGCCACCGACGACGACACCCACCGCCAACGTCCGGGTCACGTCGCCGAAAAGCCCGCCAAGAAAGGAAAAGACGATCATCGTCAGATTCAAAATGATCGGTGCAAAGGCCGGCGCGCCGAAGCGATGAAAGCTGTTCAGAATTCCCATCGATAAGGCCGATAGACTGATCAGAAAAATGTACGGGAACATGATGCGGTTGAGCGCCGCGGTGAGTTCCAGCTTTCCCGGCGTGTCGGAGAAACCCTGAGCGAAAAGCCGGACCACCAGCGGCGAAAGAAGAATCCCCGCAATGGTGATCACAGTGAGACAGATCGTGATGACGGTTAGCATCGTATTCGCGAACTCCCAGCCGTCCTCCTCCTTATTTTCCGCGATGTAGCGTGTGAATACCGGAATGAATGCCGCGCTGACCGCACCTTCTCCGACGAGGCGGCGCAGCAGATTCGGGATTCTGTAAGCGGTGGTGTAGGCGTCCGCCGCCGTTCCCGCACCCAGCAGGAACGCGATCCGGGAGTCACGGATGTATCCGAATATCCGGCTGATGATGGTGAAGGCGCTGATGAGTGAAGCAGACTTCAGGAGGTGCCGGTGTTCGCTCATTACTTAGCCGGTATACTAGCATCCCGAAAGGCGGGAAAACGTGAAGCTATCCGACATGGCAGCGCGGCTGAATTGCATTCTGAAAGGCGATGGCGCGCTCGAAATCAGCAGAGTTATCGGAATCGACGAGGCCGGGACCGGAGATGTGACTTTCGTCTCCAATCCGAAATACGCGGCCAAGGCTCGGACGACGAAGGCCACCGCCGTCATCGTGTCGCCGGATTTCCCGGAAATCGACAAGGCCACGCTGCGGAGCTCCAACCCGTATCTGACATTTGCGCGGGCCGTTGAGCTCTTTTATCAAGCCCCGCAACCTGACCGGATTGTCGACGCCGGCGCCCGGATCGCCGGCTCGGCGCAGATTGGAGAGGGTGCCTCGATCGCACCCTATGTGGTTATCGAAGACGGCGTGCAGATCGGAAAGAACTGCACCTTGTATCCCTTCGTCCATATCTCACGCGGAGCCCGGATCGGAGACAATTTCAAAGCCTATGCGCACGTTTCCGTCCGCGAGTTCTGCAGGATCGGGAACAATGTCATCCTGCAGGACGGAGTGAAGGTCGGGACGGACGGCTTCGGTTACGCCAAAAAAGACGACGGCAGCTACTACAAAATCGTCCAATCAGGCGTCGTGGTGATTGAAGACGACGTGGAGGTCGGCGCAAATGCCACCATCGACCGCGCAACGATCGGCGAAACACGGATTCGCCGCGGAGCCAAAGTCGATAATCTCGTGCAGGTGGGCCATGCCTCGGATGTGGGCGAGGATACGCTGCTCTGCGCCCAGGTTGGGCTGGCGGGAAGCTCGAAGATCGGCCGCAGCGTGATCCTTACAGGCCAGGTCGGCGTTGCGGGTCACCTCGAAATCGGCGACCGCGTGGTGGCGACGGCGCAGACCGGTATTCCGAACTCGATTGAAGCGGATAAGATTGTTTCCGGGTATCCCGCGATTGATAACAAGCTCTGGCTGAAGAGCTCGGCGGTGTTTAAGCGTCTGCCGGAACTTTTGAAGCGGATCGAGGCCTTGGAAAAGAAGGCAGGAACACAAGAAGCACAAAAGGCACAAGAATAAGATTTCTTGTGCTTTTTGCGTTTACTTCCGTACGCTCGTATTCGAGTGCTTCTTGTGTTCCTGCTCCCTAATTCACCAGCATGACAGGTGCCTGCCAGAAGGCGACCTTCTGTCCCATCGGATCCAGGACCGTGACCTGGCAGTTGTACTCACCCACGGGCAGCTTCGAAAGCGACAGGCTGAATTTCAGCGGCAGCGCCTTCGACTTCGGATCGAGCCCGTCAACGACCTGTAGAGGCGTCGTTTCGAACGCTTTGGTCTGGCCGCGATAGAACGTCACGAATGCCACCAGCGGCTCGGTCGTCGTCGCAGTGCGTTCGTAGGCCTGCAGATAGACATACATATCGCGGTTCTTGCTGAACACCCGCGTCACGCTCGGAATCAGCCTCTGGCCTTCGACAATCATAGGATCTACAGCGATGGCTGCCGCAGCCGCGTTTTTGTCCTTCGCGGCATTATAAAGAGCATCCTTCATATCAACGCGCTGGCTGCTCAGAACAACCGAACTGATTGGAATGCGCTTCTCTTCCTTCATCAGATTGGGAACGGTGAACGACGCCTGGTAGGTTCCGATCCGCCCGGTTTCCGCGTCCCGCGCCAGGAATTTGATCTGGTACTTGCCGGGCAGGAGAGTGAATCCGGTGTGATATTCGATCGGACGCTTGCCCAGGTCGCTCGCCGTCTCACCGCTGACTTTGGTATCGACTTTGTCGCGCAGGTTCTGAATCGTGGTGCCGTAATCGTCTTTCACTTCCCCGATAAAGTCGATCAGGGTTTTCTCAGTCGCCCCTCCGCTCTTTGCCAGCACGAGTTCGCTTCCGGGGATCTTGACGTCGATGGGAACGAAGTATTCGGCGCGGTTCAGCTGGAAGAAGTTCACTTCCATGGCGATGGTGATGTCTGTGATCGGGTCGCCGAGCATCAAGGCGTCTTCCAGTTGGCGCTCCTTGTCGGCCGTCGTGTACTTATTGAATGTCTTTCCGGCGTAGTATCCCTGCCGGTAGTCCAGTTTCGCGGTTTGGGTTTCTTTGAGCGAGACTTTGACGCGCCTGAACTTGCCGTCGAGGTTCGTGTTACTCGAGTAGTAACCGATAATGTAATAGCTCGTGATCGCCTGTTCGGCTTTAACGATTCCGACCGACAAATCATTGTTATCGAGCAACGCTTCGCCGCCGGTATCCTTGGCCAGGGCGTAAAGGCTGTCCTGCGAGACCTGGAACCTCGATATCGCGGCCATCGCTGTTTGACCGGTGAATGCGCCGTTACCGCTCCGAGACGGCGTTGTCGCATCGCCCAGCGGCATCAGGGCGACGAGGCCGCGGGCATCGACAGGAAAGAACTTGACGTTCGAGCGGATCGCAGCATTGATCGTCGCGCGCAGTTGCGCCTGGTTGTCGGTTCCGTTCAGATTCAAGCCGCTCGCGAAGTAGACGAACGATTTTTCTTCATTCAGGTTTTTCAGCATATTCACGGCGGTCTGAAGCGCGGCGAGCTGCCGGTCGGTATTGAATATGTTGAACTCACCCATGTCCTGACCGAACGCCGAGGTCGAATCCGCCGTCAAATTGTCGCTGTCATCGGGATAAATCAGCTTTCCGAGAACGGTGAAAAGAGCTTCCTGATCGTTGGTGAAGTCCTGCAGCACCTTCACGGCGCCGTTCGTAAATGCCATGATCGCCACCAGATCCGGCTTCTTCATCTGGGTTCGGATGAACTTGTCTGCCGCCGTGAAGGCGCGCAATTGATCCGGCGGGGAAACGTTCTGCATGTCGAAGAACAGAACCATCAACCGGCGGCCGTCATACCGCTTGTCGCCGTTGGGCGGCGGTGTGATCTGAGTGGCCACCGGAGGACGCACGATTTCAACCGGCGTTGTTATTGCGGCAGTTGCCGCGCCGGCAGCCTTCTGGCCGGGAGCCGGCGCGTCTTCCATCCGCTGGAACTGAAAAAGGCCTATGGTTTGCGGTACGTTGTCTTCGGTAACCGTGAAGTCCTTGGCGGTAAGTCCCTCGATGTCTTTACCATCTTTATCCTTCACGATCACATTTTCGACCACCAGTTGCGAATCCACGCTGAGCGTGAAGGGCTGATCCGCTTTCTGTGGCGCGATAACCTGCTGGGCATTCGATCTTGGAACGGCGCAAAGGAAACCCAAAAGGCATAAAACGAGGATACCTTTGATTCTTGCGGCCATTCTTGTGTCTCTTGTGCTTCTCGTGTTCCGTTCCCGTTCTCGTCTCATGTTAGAACCTCACTCGCACTGTTGTCTGCAGGATGCGCATCTGATTCGCGCTGGCCGGTAATCCGAACTGTGGAGCACTGATGTTCGTATTCCAACTCGTAAATGCCACGTGATTCATCACATTGGCTGCATTTATCGTCAAGTCGATGTTATAGCGGTCACCCCACGGGAACGTCCGTCCCAGGGTGCTGTTCAGGCTGAACTGTGTGGGGCCTGTAATCGAATTTCTGGCGGCGTTGCCAAACTGACCGGCGGCGGGAACGCTGAAAGCCGCAGGATTCAAAGACTTTCCCTCTGGAGCAGCGGTAATAGAGGCGCCCGTCACATTGGGCCGCAGATTACCGGTAACTCCGGTGCCCGCCACGTTTGAAAAATAGGTGGGCGTTTCAGGCGTTCCGCTTCCGACAGTCAACGCAGAGGCGAAAGTCCATGATTTGAGCACAGCACCCTTCCAACCGCTGAGCAGGGCACCGCCGCGAACTCCGGATCCCGTGCTGTATTGTCCCTGAACGGAGAGCTGATGGCGCTGGTCGAAAGACGACAAAGCGCGTTCAGCATCCAGATGGAGCCAGTTCTGAGCCACATTGGTACCAGCCGAGGTCACGGTAGCCACCTGCGCGCCTCCCATCAACGGTGCGTCATCGATGGCCTTGGCGTAGGTGTACTGCAGAGTCGATGTGAACCCGCTCCGGAGCCGGCGGCGTACCTGAATCTGCCCGGCGTGCCGCGTCGAATTACCGTTCGATGTCAGGAATATATATCCCGTCGGGCTGATAGCGCCCGTCGGGAATGTGTTCGGTAGAAACTCCTGCGGCAGGCGCGTTCCTTTCGTGCCGAGGTAGTTTGCCGTCATCTGCAGCGCAAACGGAAGATCGCGCTGTACCGACAGCGTCCAGTTGTCTGCATAACCGATTTTGAAATTCGGATCGACAGCGAATGTGGTCTGAGATATCCCCTGCGTGGCATTGAAACCGTTCGCAAGCGTCAACGGGTTTGCGGCCGAATTGGGCACGCTTAAGCTCTTGGAAAGCGGCGCCTGTTGAGCCATCTGGTTCGCGATCGATTGATAAACACCCGTGTTGCGGTAGATACCATATGATCCGCGCACGATCACCGATGAAGCGGCGATCGGCCGCCAGGCGAAAGCAAACCGGGGCAGAATGTCCATCGGGTCCTTATTGATCAGGTCGTTGCCGATCGCGGGAGCAATCGTCGTGAAATTCGGACCGATACTGAGGTTCACCAGACGGTTATATTTCTCGCTGATCGGTGTTTCATATTCCCAGCGTGCACCCAGCATCAATGTCAGAGCGCCGTTGATGCGCCAGTCATCCTGGAAGAACAGATCGGTGACCGTCTGCCTGAAATATTTGTCGGCATTACCGAAGGCGATTTCACTGGTGCCCGGAACTCCGAGCAGAAAGTCTGCGAAATCCACTCCCGCAATCGCGCCCGTAAAGGTAAATGTCCCGCGCGGATCCTGTTGAGAAATGGTATTGAACTGCGCCCTGCGCATGTCTCCACCGAACTGGATATTGTGGCGGCCATGGTTCCAGAAACTGCCGTATGAAACAGTGGTTGTCTGGTTTCGAACGGCCGAATACTGCGCGTCCGACAATCCGGAGACGCCGGTGCCGTTGGTGAAATTCAATGCCGTCGGGCCCCAGTTTACGGGATCCTGATTATTTCCGGTGATGCCGGCAAGACCCGAAACATTGAGTTTGTTCGCAAAAAACGGCGTTGTCGTTATGGATTGCCGGCCGAATCGAAAGCCGAATTGCGAGGAAAACCGCTGCGTCGGCCGGAACGTCCAATTGATTGCGGCATTGATGCCCTTCGATCGGCCCGAGTCCAGAAAACTGAAAAGGTTCGGATTGCCGGTGCGTGAGCTTTGGAAGGCGAAATTCCCGTTGACCTGATTTCTCTGGTTGATCGACTTATTCATTTGAGTCTGGACGGCGTCCGTGTGCACCACCCCGACAATGGGAATCTGATAATTGTATTGAGGATTCCCGGTGAAATTCGGCTTGGGAAAGTAGGCCAGCAGGGATTGCGCCTGCGGGCTGATCCGTTGTCCAGGGATCATATCGCCGCCGAACGGTTGCCCCGTCACCGGATCGATGACCTGCGCCGGCAACCCCGTGGGCAATACGGTCTCCGAGAAATCTCCCATCCGTTCCAAGTCCGTCGGCATGCGTCCTGTGGCTACAGAGGCAGTCCGGTTCTGAGTGCGGCTGTAACCGAAGAAGAAATTCGGTCCGTTGTTGTTCTTGATGATTCCGGGGAGCTTCAGCGGACCGCCGAAGTTGAATGTCAACTGGCCCTTCGAGTAGGACGGTCTCGTGGTATTGGCGCCAGCCAGTGAATACGACCGCGCATCGAGCGCTGAGGTATCAAAATTCACCAATCCGATTCCGCCATTATATAAAGGACGCAAACCGCGGCGGTTGTTGCCGAAAGCTCCAAGCTGGGCGAACGGCGAGGCCGCTCCATTGTTGACGGTTCCATTGATCAGCGAAGCGTCGGCGGCCCGTGAATTCAATTCGTCCTGGCTCGCATTGGCGAACGTGCTCGACGTCTGTTGCGCCGGAGGATTGGCCGGTTGCTGGGCGTTGGCGTTCTGATTGACTTGAGTCTGCGCAAAGCCCGTCTGCTGAGCGCGTGGAGTCGCCGGCGCGCCCTTGGCCGCACCCTTGGCATTTCCGGCGGCCGGAGCGGCCGCAGCCGCAGTCGGCGCGGGTTCATTATGGACGACATCTGCCTTGATCTCTGCCATCGAAAGCATCTTCAGTTCCCACGCTGTCGTGGCGGTATCGCCTTTGAGCTTGGCAAATCCCAGCATTTCAATCTCAACAGGCCAGGGCCCTTCCTTCAGATCGGGAAATGAATAGGCACCCATCGGATCCGTGACCGTAACCAGGGTCTTGTCTCCCTGGGTGACGGTGACCGTCGCGCCCGGTACCGGTACTCCTCCGAACATGAGCTGGCCGTGCGCTTCCGCAAATACAGGAATTACGGATGATATGGACAAGACGAAACACAAAAGGCACGCAATAAAGTGGCGCAATCTAATTCTCCGAAGGCTTCTGGACGTTATCGACGACGATGACGTCCACCGGCCCCTTTGTGGAATCCAATTTTAGTCCCAGTTGTTCTTGTAAAGCCGTGAAGATCGATGGTCCGTTGGGGTCAATCGCAGGCCCAGGTTCCGGTCCCGCAGGACCTCCGGGACCGGGCCCGGCCGCTCCCGCGCTGCCGCCGCCCGGAGCCGGGTCCGGAGTCCACTGCAGTTTCGCGTCGTACAGCCCCTTCAATCCGGTCTTATCCACAACGATCCGGCCAACCAGCGATGAGAGCGTCTGGACGATGTTGGTCTCGTTCATCGCGACAGCTTCGAGATTCCCTCTTCCCGTACGCAAACTGTAGCGGGGCATCTGACCGCCCGCTTGTAATGGTGAAGGAGGGGGTGCGCCGCGTTCGGGCGGCTTGTACGGCGTCTGATCGTCGGAAAGCCTCATCTTCAGGCCGCTTTTCGCGATCGTAAGCTCATAGATCGGGAGGTCCCGAGTTTCAGTGTGAGTCTTGAGTTGGAACCGATCTTCCAGAAGCGATTGAAGACGGATTGCCATCGGACTCGGCTTGCCTGGGTCCGGCGGTCCGGCCGGCTGCGGGATGCTGCCTTCCTCGGCCCGCGCTTCGACATCCCAGAAGTCGCTTGTCATCCAACTCGGGCCACCCGCCACCTGAAAGTCACGGATACTGTAAGCAAACGTCAGCATGGCGCGGAGGGGAACGTGGCTGATGACCAGCCGACCGCCCGGCTGCATCCCGATCATGCTTCCGCGCTGGCCGGGATCGCTCGGCTTAACTGTCGCAACTTCAAATGACGGCTTCGCACCGGCGGTCGCCTGACTAAAGATAGGAATCGCAACAACAATGATCGCCAGAACGATCAGGAACCCCGCTCGCATAGTTTCCCCTGCGTTATAGACACCCCAGCCGTGACTTCCGTTGACAGAATTCGGCGCCGGCCGTCAAAGTGCTACCTTTATAGCACGTCGACTGCGGACATAGCCCCATGTTTTATTACGGACGAGACACCCGAAAATTAACAGTTCTTGCTTTTTCTTCCCCGACGGCGAATAGACGCAGCCGGCGTTCGGACGTTAGACACCGGAAGCATCCTTTTTGATCACTAAAAGATCCGATACGGAAACCAGGGGCGGAATGTTCCAACCTACTGGTTTCCATAACGACGGACGAAGAAGCCGTTTCGGTCTAATGTCCGTGCAATTCGGATCATTAGATCTTGCCTCACCGATTGCTCCCGGTGGCATTCGAAAGTCCGTTCCGAATCGTTGTGCATTATCAATGGATTGGACCTCCAGTCCCGCCCGCAACGTGTTCGCCAATGAGACGATGCGTGCCGGGAACGAACACTACAACTTTAAAAGCAGACAGCTCCGGATGCCTGAACGTCCTTCTCGCTGTATCCATGACACTTTCATGACAACTCACCTTCCCTCGCGATCTAGAATGCTGCGGTGAGCCCCGGCGATCCAAGGCGTAAGCGGCAGATTCTCCTTTTCCTGGCTGCCATCCTCATTCCGACCGCCGTATTAATTACCCTCGCCATGCGTCTGGCGCGGCAGGATGCCGAACTTGCCGAAAAGAGAAGCGCCGATCAGCGCCGGGACGCCCTGGACGAACTCCGGCGGGAGCTGGCGGCCCGGCTGGAAACGATCAAACTGCAGGAACTGACCCGGCTGTCCGGAGAATCCGCCTCTCGGGAAGTGCCGGCGGGCGACTTTCCGGTCTTGTTTGTCGCTCCGCTGGTTCAAAACCGGCTGATTCTGCCGTGGGAGAGCACGGCTCCGCCTGCTGCCGAGCCGGAAGAGTTTCTGCAAAAACAGAAAGAAGCCGAAGCCCGGGAATTTCTTGGAAACGACTTTTCCGGCGCCTTTCAGGCCTACACTCAAGCGCAGGCGGCGTCGTCCAACCCTTCCGGCCAATGCGCTTCGAGCCTTTCCGCGGCAAGAGTATTGATCAAAGGAGAAAGAAAGCCGGAAGCGGCCGCGATATACCGCTCGATGTTGGAAAAATGTGCATCCGTGGAGGATGCCGACGGCATGACTTTTGCTCTCTATGCTGCGGAACGACTGATCTCGCTCGATCTGGACTCCAACCCTGCCCGCGAATACATCATCAAGCGGGTCCGATCGCTGCGATGGCTGCCGCCGGTTCAAGCCTACCTGATGCAATCGTTGCTGCGGGATGCGGCCAGCGCGGAGGCGAAACAGGCGGGCGACAGGCTGACCTCCGAGATCCATGACGTTGAACAGATCCTGGCGCTCGCGAACGACCTGAGCCGGCTGGGTCGAATCGACTTCCCGTTTCACGCCAACCCGGGACAATCGGTGTGGCTGGCTTATGGGGACGAACCCTGGCTGATCACCGTGATGTCGACGGCGTCTTTCGCGCCTCCGGTGGTTCTCGCCATTTCCTCAAAGAAAGTTTCGCCTCCCGGGGTGACCTTCACGGCCGCAAAATCCGCGACTTCTCTGCCCTTGGGAGACGGCTTCGTCGATCTCGATGTCGAATGGCCCGCCGGGCGCTTCGCTCCCGCTACAACCGTGCCGCCATTTTTGTATGCCGCCGGAATTGTCCTGATTCTCAGCGTGACGCTGTTCGCCGGCTACCTTCTGCTGCGGGACGTCAGCCGGGAAATCGAAGTGGCGGAAATGCGATCGCACTTTGTCGCGAGCGTTTCCCATGAGTTGAAAACGCCGCTGACTGCGATTCGTATGTTCGCCGAGACCCTCGCGATGGGAAGAGCCACGGACGAACGGACCCGATCCGAATATCTCCAGACGGTCGTCAATGAAAGCGAACGCCTTTCCCGTCTCGTCGACAACGTACTCGATTTTTCCAGAATCGAACGCGGCAAGAAAATTTACCGGATGCAGCCGGTATCCCTTCCGGAAATCGTTCGCGCTGCCGCGAAAACCATGCAATACCCATTGACGCAACAGGGCTTCGCGCTGACGGTTTCGATCGAAGAGCAATTCCCTGCTGTTCGAGCCGATGCGGACGCCCTGGAACAGGCGATCCTGAACCTGCTCGCGAATGCACTGAAATACTCCGGCGATGCCCGGGAAATCGAGTTGCACCTCGACCACTCCAAGACCGATGCGATCATCAAGGTTGTCGACCGGGGTATCGGTATCGCCGGGGAAGACCAGAACCGGATATTCGAGAAGTTTTACCGCGTTCGTTCAGCGCACGCCGAAGGCGTTCCCGGCACGGGACTGGGACTCACTTTAGCCACCCATATCGTGAAGGCCCATGGCGGCCGTATCGAGGTGTCGAGCGAAGTCGGACACGGAAGCACCTTTTATATATGTCTGCCGCTGGAACAGCCGGAGGCGAACGCATGAATAAAGTTCTTGTTGTCGAAGATGACGCGGCAATCCTGCGCGGCCTGGCCGACAATCTGGCGCACGAGGGTTATGAGGTCGTCACCGCAGTCAACGGAGAGACCGGATACAACCTTCAAAAAAGCGAAAGGCCCGACCTCATCATCCTGGATCTCATGCTGCCGCGCATGAGCGGCCTGGAATTGTGCCGGAAACTCCGCGGCGAAGGTGTTCAGACCCCGATACTGATGCTGACGGCAAGGAGCGAAGAGTCCGACCGGGTGATCGGTCTCGACCTGGGCGCCGATGATTACGTCACGAAACCGTTCTCCCTGCGTGAGCTCATGGCCCGCGTCCGGGCTCTCCTGCGGCGGATTCAGGCTGCCGTCGATCTTCCCAATGAACTGCAATTCGGCGATGTTGAAGTGGACTTCCGGCGCTACGTGGCCATCCGTGCGGGGAAACTCGTCGAGATGACGCGGAAGGAATTTGCCACGTTGCGAATCCTCGCCGCCCGGGCAGGTGAGGTCGTGACTCGCGAGCAACTCCTCAACGAAGTCTGGGGCTACGAGGCATATCCCGTCAGCCGGACCGTCGACAACCATATCGCCGGCCTGCGCGCCAAACTGGAAAAGGATCCGGCGCGGCCGGCACACATTCGAACCGTCCACGGCGTCGGATACAAGTTCCTTCACAGTGCAATTTCATGACAATCACCTTACAAAAAATGTGCAGACGGCGGACTTCCCGATGACGACTCGCGAAGCCTCCAGGCGTTATTGTCCGTTCTCATCGTTTCGAGGCATGAGCGGCGCGAATGCAAGCGCGATAGCGCGCAGCCATAAATAGAAGGAGGTTCCGATGAAAGGGCAGGCGCTGGTGGTTTTGCTGGTGGTTTTATTGATGAGCGTTGTAGGGACGGCCGGAGCCGCGGGTTCACAGGTTGCGCTCGAGTTGTACCAGCGCGCGCTGGTTCAGGAACAAGCGGCAGGCAATCTGCCGGAAGCGATCAGCTTGTATCAACAGGCGGCAAAAGAAGCCGGCAACGATCGCACCCTTGCCGCGCGCGCTTTGATCCGCGCGGCAGGCTCGTATGAAAAGCTCGGGCAGCCGGCTGCCATGGAACTCTACGCGGAAGTCATGCGTACTTATCCCGAGCAACGCGAACAGGTCGCGCTGGCGCAGTCCCGGCTGGCGGCGTTGAAGCGCTCGTCTCCCCGAACCGCTCCGGCTCGCGCCGGCCGCACGGACGTGTCGGCGGTGTTCGATCCGCTTTTTGAAACCTATTGTGTATCGTGCCACAGCCAGAGCCACAAAACGGCGGGACTGGCACTCGACAATCTCGACACAACGAATATCAGCGAAAACACGGCTGTCTGGGAAAGAATACTGCGCCGTCTGCGCGCCCGCCGGGATCCTCCACTTGGCATGCGCAGGCCGGACGAAGCAGCGTACCAGGCAGCCGTGTCCACAACGGAACTCGCCCTCGACCAGGCTTATCCCGTGAATTCCTCCTTGAATACCGCGGATCGTGTATCGGATGCCGAGCTCGCGGCCCGCATGGCGAAATTCATCTGGAATGAAACTCCCGATACGGTGTTGTCGGATGCCGCGCAGAGAGGCAGCCTGCGGAATCCCGCGGTTCTGGAGCAGCAGGTACGGCGAATGCTGCGGGACTCCAGAGCCAATGGACTGGTGACCGGGTTCTTCGAGCGCTGGATGCTTTCGGATTCACTGGATAAAGTCCAGAGCGCCGACCCCGGGCTGCGCCAGGCGATGGGAACGGAGACTCATCTGTTCCTCGTCAATCAGCTCCAGGAGGATCACAATGCGCTCGACCTTTGGACCGCCAATTACTCGTTCATCAACGAGCGGCTGGCCCGCCACTATGGAATCTCCGGAATTTCCGGCAACGACTTCCGACGCTATGTTTTTCCCGACAACGCTCGCGCGGGAATTCTCGGACAAGGAAGCTTCCTCACCGTTAGTTCCGCCGGCGACCGCACTTCCCCGGTGGAACGCGGGAAGCTGATCCTCGGCATGTTCCTGGGCGTGAATCCTCCCGATCCGCCACCGAATGTTCCTCCCATCAAGTCCGGCAACAACCGTCCGATGCGCGTCCTGATGCAGGAACATCACACCAATCCCGCTTGCCTTTCCTGTCACCTGAGCTTTGAGCCGCTCGGCCTGGCACTGGAGAATTTCAACCTTGTCGGACAGTGGCGGAACACCGACGGCGGAGCGCCGATCGACGCCTCCGGCACGTTCGTCGACGGCACGCGGTTCAACGGCCCCGCCGAACTGCGCGCCGGCCTCCTGAAGTATCGCGACGCCTATTACGCCAGCATCGCTCAGAAGATGCTGGGTTATGCGCTCGGGCGTGAGGGGCGGACCTGGCGTGTATACGACTACGAAATGCCTTCGGTTCGCGCGATTGTCCGCGAGGCCGGCGCCAACGATTACCGCTGGTCGTCGATCGTGCTCGGTATCGTGAAGAGCACGCCGTTTCAGATGAAGACAATCGTTCCTTAGTAATACCGATATGAATACGGCATTTGGCTTCATTTTTGCCGCCCTGGCTCTCCTTGCCCAGCTGCCGGCGGCAATTCACGGTGTTCTCACCGACGCGTCGGGCGCGTTGATTCCGGGAGCGGCGGTTTCACTCTCCGGCCCGGAGGTGCAGAAAACCGTGCAAACGGCGGCAGACGGCAGCTATTCATTCCAGGGTCTCGCCGCCGGCGACTATACCTTGCGGGTCAGTTTCCCGGATCTTGAATCGTTTGAAAAACGCCTGCATATTGAGGCCGGCACAACGTCGGAAAACGCAATCCAGCTCAGGCCGAGAGTGCTGACCCAGGCTGTCACTGTAACAGAAGAAGCCGGAGCGGAGATCGGCGTCGAACCGGACAAAAGCGCGGGAACCGTTGTCATGAAGCCAACCGATCTTGACGCGCTTCCCGATAACCCGGACGACTTGCTCAATATCCTTCAAGCCCTCGCGGGAGGCGCCGGCGGTCAGGCACAGATCATGGTCGACAATTTCAGCAACGGCCAGATCCCTCCCAAAAGCGCTATCAAAGAAATCAAGATCAATCAGGACCCGTTCTCCGCTGCATACGACTGGATGGGTTTCGGCCGGATCGAGATCGTGACGAAGCCCGGCGGAGACACGCTTCACGGCGCCGTCGGCCTGACCGACAGCGACGCCGCTTTCAACTCACGCAATCCGTATGCGACCAATAAAGCCGGCTACGTGAACCGCATCCTGACCGCCAATTTAGGAAGTTCGTTCAAGAAACGCGCTTCGTATACCTTCGACTTCTATCACAACACCATCGATAACACGGCGCTGATCAACGCCGTCACGCTCGACCCGTCGACATTCGCGGCCCTACCGGTCCAGACCACAGTGGTGGTTCCGCGCGACGATATTTCAGGCACCGGACGCCTGGATGATCAGCTCTCTCCGTCCAACACCTTGACCGGCAGCTACCGCTACCTCCGCAGCCACAGAGACAACAACGGTATCGGACAATACAGCCTGCAATCGCGAGGCTATTCGAATAGGAACACTTTGAAGGAGTTGCATCTGACGGAGACCGCAACCCTGAACAGCAGCGCCGTCACGACAACCAGGCTCGGATACACAGCGACCGGAGCCTTCCAGAACGGCGGCATCTCCTCACCATCTTTGATTGTTTCGAGCGCTTTTAACGGCGGCAGCGCGCAGGTCGGACAGGCTTCGCATACCACCGGTTTTCTCGAAATTCAAAGCGACACGACCTGGATTCATGGCATGCACTCCTTGAAGTTCGGCGGGCGATTTCACAACAATCCGACCTCGGATATCGCTCCATCGAATTTCGGCGGTACGTTCTCCTTTTTCGGCGTCACGGACGCGCCCGTTCTCGACGCAACCAACCAGCCCATCGCGAACGAAACAGCTCAGATCACATCACTCGAACAGTACAGGCGGACATTGCTGTTCGAAAAACTGGGCTATTCCCCGGACACGATTCGCAAGCTCGGCGGCGGCGCGTCGCAGTTTTCGATTGCTGGCGGAAATCCGGCAGTGAACTTCAACTTCGTGGACTTGGCGTTGTACGGGCTGGATGACTGGCGCGTCCGGCCGAATCTGACTGTCAGCCTCGGCGCTCGGTATCGCCGGCAGAACCATATCCACGATTGGAAAGACCTTGGCCCGCGCGCAGCGATCGCCTGGTCCCCACACTCGGGCAGCAGTACTTCGCCCAAGACGGTGATCCGCGCCGGTTGGGGCGCGTTTTTCGACACCGTCAGTCCGCCCGTTGTCCAGCAGGCGCTGCGCTTCAACGGCACCACCCAGAATCAATACGTGGTCCTGAATCCCGATTTTTATCCCATCGTGCCGCCGATCGGTTCTTTGGGGTCAGGACAGGCTTCCACAACCTACCGGCTGGATCCAAAACTCAAAGGCGCTCCCTGGATGCTGAGCGCGATCTCGGTGGACCGTCAGCTTCCGCGCAACACCAGCATCTCCGTCACCTACCGCGATCAGCGCACGACGCACATTCTGCAGACAGTCGATATCAACGCGCCGCTCGCGTTTGGCGGCGTGCGGCCGTACGGTGACGCGGCAGGAAACATCTTTCAATTCGAGTCCGGTGGAATTCAGAAGGTGAAGTGGATCACCCTGCAGCTGAACAGCAAGTTCAATGAGAAGATTTCGCTGACAACCCAATACACCTTCATGCACGGGTTCAACACGGATGCCTACACTGACAGCGGACAGTGGAGTTCCGCAATCCCCTCGAATCCGTACAACCTCAACCAGGACTGGGGCCGCGCAGGCTGGTGCAACACCAATAACTTCACCCTCATGGGCACGTTTACCGCAGCCGCCGGCGTGCAGTTGAGCCCGCTTCTGGTCGCCTATTCCGGACAACCCTACAACCTCACCATCGGCTCCGATCTGAACGGCGACACCGTCGCGAACGACCGGCCGGCCTTCGCCACCGACCTGACGCGGCCAAGCGTCGTCATCACGAAATACGGCTCGTTCGATACGAACCCGATGCCGGGACAGACGATCGTCCCGCGCAACTACCTGACCGGCGCTCCGATGTGGAACCTCTCGGTGCGCCTCTCCAAGACCTTCCGCTTTCCCGCGGAAGCTCAGACCTCTGCGCAAAGCACTTCACCTCAGCCGCGCTACGGACTGAGCTTCAATGTCGATATGGACAACGTGTTCAATCACCTGAATCCCGGCGGCTTCGTCGGCAATCTCGCTTCCCCGCTCTTCGGACAAGCGACCGCCGTCAATTTGTTCCGGGACACCTCGAACAATCGCCGGATTCAGTTCGGCACCCAATTCACATTCTGACTGTCCCCTGAGGCGCGCCTCCTCGATGTTCGGATCGGCCTACTGGAGACG